>NZ_JAAGPH010000096.1:0-31646 GCF_017104705.1 Burkholderia sp. Se-20373
AGCGCCATCCCGAACCAGCCGCGCGCGGGCAGGCGCTCGTTGAACAGCGGGACGGCCAGCACGGCGGTGGCGAGCGGCTGCAGTGCGCCGAGCAGCGCCATGACGCCGGCGTTCAGCCCTTGCGCGACGGCCCAGTAGCTCGCGCCGAGATAGACGCCCTGCAGCAGCGCGCCCGCGATCAGGTGGCGCGGCCATTCGCGCCGGGCGGGCCACGGCGCGCGGGAAACGAGCGCCACCGCGCCGAACAGCGCGGCCGTGCCCGCGAAACGCGCGAGCAGGAACAGGTTGGGATCGGCGTAGGGCTTGATTGCCCGCGCAACGATGAAGCCGGTGGACCAGAGGGCGACGAAAGCGGCGGCGACGAGCGAGGTCAGCATGCGTGGCGGGCCGCGACGCGGCCGGACAGAATCGTGAAGTCGGCCAGTATCGGGGGAAGCGACGCGGGCGTCTTGTCGAATCCTGCACTCATGCCGTGTGCCGCGCGGGCGGCCGTCGGTGCCGGGAGAAGGCGGGGCGCCGCCCCGGGATGCGGAGCGGGCGAGCGTGAAGCCGCCGCGATCAGTCGATCGAGAACGTGTCGAGCGGCTGGTTGGCGCGTGCGTCGGTCGCGAAGCGCGCGGCGAGCTGTTCGTAGAGCCGGCGGGCCTCGTCGAGCGTCAGGTCGATCCAGTACGGATCGCCGGCCGCGTCGTTGAGGCGTTCGGGCGGAAACTGGATTTCGATCACACTGCCTTTGCGATACATGGCGCGAGCCCCTTTGCTTGGTCGGTCGTTCGGCGAAGCGCAAAGTGTAGCAACCGGTGCCGCGCCGATTCGCGCGCGTCAGGCAATACAGAATTTCGCTTTCGGGAAACGCGGCCCGGCGGGTTTCCCGCCGCAGTCAAATGCCGGTCAAACGGCCGTAATACAATGGCCGGCTTACCCATAACCAGTCGCCTCGGGCGCACACGCGATGCTGGCGGAACAACGTCATCAATTCATCCTGTCGGAACTCGGACGGTCGGGCGCATTGTCGGTCGCGGAACTCGTCCGCTCGCTCGACGTGTCGCGTGAGACCGTGCGGCGCGACCTGAACGCACTGGCCGCACGCGGCCTGCTCGTGATGACGCACGGCGGCGCGCTGGCCGCGGATCGCCGCGAGCCGAGCCTGTCCGAGCGCGAAGCCGCGAACGCGGAGGCGAAGCGCACGATCGGGCGGCGCGCTGCCGAGTTCGTGCCCGACGATGCGTCGGTGCTGATCGATTCGGGCAGCACGCCGCATGCGGTGGCGCTCGCGCTCACCGACCGGCATCGGTTGTCGATCTACACGAACGACTGGCGCACCGCGTTCGTGCTCGCACGGCGCAACGGCAACCGTGTGACGTTGCTCGGCGGCGAGCTGTCCGACGACGAAGATGCGACCTTCGGGCTCGACACGATCCAGCAGCTTGCGCAGTACCACGTCGATTTCGCGTTCGTCGGCGCCGGCGGCATCACGCCCGACGGCGAATGCACCGACTACTCGCGGCTCGCGGCCGAGGTGCGCAGCCGGATGATCGCGGCGGCCGGCACCGCGATGATCGTCGCCGACCATTCGAAATTCGGCCGCGTGACGCCGGTGCGGATCAACGGCACCGGCGCCGCCCGCTATCTCGTGACCGAGTGCGCGCCCGACAAGGCCGTGCGCCGTGCACTGACCGCGCGCGGGATCGAGCTGCTCGTGTGCGACTGACGCGCGTCCGACATACAAGGTTCATCGAACCGTCATCCACAGGGAAGATGCACCGTCAAGACTGACCCATTCACTCGACCGGCCGCCAGGCCAGGGAGCAACGAATGACCGTCAGCGTGCGCAGCTATCTTTCCCCCACCCTGGTCCTGCTGGCCTTCGACTGGCCCGATGCGGCGTCGCGGTCCGATTTCCTCGGCTTCGCGATCCGGCGCACGCCGGGGTTCTGGTCGGCCGACGGCAAGACGCGCGCGCCGGACAGCTGGCTGCCGAACCGCCTGACGTTCGATGGCCCGGCCGCACACACGCAGGGCGATGCGCCGACCGACCAGGCGCCGATCCAGAAATTCATGTGGTGGGATGCACGCATCGATCCGCAGGACCGCGGTGCGGCGTTCCGCTACGACGTGTATCCGGTCGTCGGCACGCCGACGAACCTGCAGGTGCTCGACGCGCAAGCCGGCGTGTGCGATGTCGTGCTGCCCGCGCATATCGAGGACGGCATCGGCACGTGGTTCAATCGCGCGGTGGTCAGCTCGCAGGCCTTCGCGAGGCAGGTCGCGGCGCTGGGCCTCGCGCCGAATGCGGCGCCGAGCGCCGCGCAGGCGCTGACGCTGCGCACGTGGCTCGCGAACGACATGGAGCAGGTGTTCGCGGAGATGCTCGACCCCGCGTCGCGCGCCGCGTCGGCCGTCTATCACCTGACCGACACGCTGTGGGCGCTGCCTGCATTCGAAGCGTTCGGGCGCACGCACGGCGAAGCGACGCTCGCGATCGTCTATGACGCGCACACGACGGCGCGCAAGGGCAAGCCGCCGCTGCCGTCGCCGAACCAGCCGGCCGTCGACGCGCTGCAGGGTCTCGCGACGCTCGCGCCGCGCGACAAGACGCACATCATGCACGACAAGTTCATCGTGACTGATGCGCCGTCGAATGCGGCGCCCGCGCGCGTGCTGACCGGTTCCGCGAACTTCACGACCGAAGGCCTCACGGAGCAGGCGAACGTGCTGCACGCATTCGACTCGCCCGCGCTCGCCGCGCTGTACAACGATCGCGCGCATGCGCTGGCCGGGAATCCGTCGATCGCGGAGACGGCGAAGCTGTCGCCGGGCTGGTCGGAACCGATGACGATCGGCAGCGCGCAGGTGCGGCTCGCGTTTTCGCCGGAGCCGGCGGGGCAGCGCACCGAGATCGACACGATCGTTGCCGCGATCGCGGCCGCGAAGCATTCGGTGTGCTTCTGCCTGTTCATGCCGACCGATGCGGCGTTGCGCGACGCGTGTTTCGCGGCCGGCGACCGCGGGCTGATGATGTTCGGGCTGGTGAACAAGATCAACGTGGGCAGCGCGACGAAAGCCGATGCCGGGCAGCAGGCCGGCCAGACGCTCGACGCAGCGACGCTCGCGAACCTCGAGCTGTATCACCGCAGCCGCGACAACCACGACGTGATCGATGCCCAGTATTTCTCGCCGGCCACCGTGCCGCAGGGCTTCGAGCCGGAATTGCGGTTGTTTCCGGGGGAGCCGGCGCCGGCCTTTCCGCCTGTCGTGATCCATCACAAGTTCATCGTGATCGATGCGGAAGGTGCGAATCCGGTCGTCTATACGGGCTCGGCGAACATGAGCCGCAATTCCGAGCAGTACAACGACGAGAACCTGCTCGAGATCCGCGACCAGCGGATCGCGGCGATCTATCTCGCGGAATTCCTGCGGCTGTACGAGCACTACCGTGCGCGGGCACTGGCGATCAATGTGAAGCGGCACGGCATGGACGGGGGCGCGGGCACGCATGCGCGGCTCGCGCTTGCACCCGATTCGAGCTGGGCGAAGAAGTATTTCGTGGCGGGAAGCCCCGAAGAGAAGGCGCGGATCTCACTGGCGTCGACCGCGCCGACGGACTGACTCACGAGGGAGCGCCGGGCGCGGATGGCGCGCGCCCGGCTCGAGTCTGGCAGGGAAACCGTCTGTTTATGCGGCGACGTAGCGCAGCACGGCGTCGGCGATCGTGTCGCGGTGCCGCGCGCGCAGGCGCGGCGCCGACGGGTCGCGGCCGAATGCGGCGCCGAACGTGTAGCGGTTCGACACGCGGTGGAAGCAGAACGAGCTGATCAGCAGGTGCAGGTCGAATGCGTCGATGTCCTTGCGGAACGCGCCGCTCGCCGCACCGCGCTCGACCAGTTCCTCGAGCGTCTTGATGATGCTGACGTTGCGGTTCTTGAACGACTTGAGCTGTTCGAGATACTTCGCGCCGTGGATGTTCTCGATCGACACGAGGCGGACGAAGTCGCGATGCTTGTCGTGATAGTCGAACGTGAATTCGACGAGGCGGCGCATGCCCTCGCGCGGCTCCATGTCGCCGACGTGCAGCTCCTGCTCGAGCGCGCGGATGTCGCCGTACACCTTCTCCAGCACGGCCTCGTACAAGCCTTCCTTGCTTTCGAAGTAGTAATAGAGCATCCGCTTCGTCGTGTTCGTGCGCTCGGCGATGGCATCGACGCGCGCGCCGGCGAGGCCCATCGCGGAGAACTCCTGCGTGGCGACGTCGAGGATGTTGCGCTTGGTTTGCTCGGGATCGTATTTGCGCCGCGCATCGGACGGAAGCGCGCGGGTGTCGGACGTGGCGGCCTTGCTTCCTGCTTTCATGTGGCTTTATTGTGGCTTCGGCGGCTTGGAAAAGCCATTCTAGCATGTGGGAAATTCCCGCCCGGCCGACCTTCCGCTCTAATCGGCAGGGCGGCTTCGGCCGCCGTGGCCGCCGCTCAGCGGCGGCAGGACGCGAGCGCGTCGCGGGCCTGGTACGCCGTGTACGTGAGCTGGGCGGCAGCGAGGCCAGCCAGCCCGAACGTGCGCGTGAGCCCGAACGCGTTGAAGCCTTCCGGCACCGGCCGGCCTTCGGCCAGCGTGGCCGCGAGCACTTCGCCGGCCACCGTGGTCGGCGCCATCCCGTGGCCGCCGAACGCGATCGCGTGCCACACGCCGTCCGCGTCGCGGCCGATCTGCGGCATCTTGTGCCGCGCATAGCTCATCAGCCCGCCCCACGCATAGTCGACCTTCACGCCCTCCAGTTGCGGATACACGCGCAGCAGGTCGCGCCGCAGCAGGCGCGCGATCGCGTCGGGGCCGCGGTCGAGCACGGAGATCCGGCCGCCCCACAGGATGCGCGTGTCCTTCAGCGGGCGGTAATAGTCGAACGCGAAACGCGTGTCGTAGATCGCGTACGGTGCGTCGATCGCGTCCGGCAGGCGCGCGCCGAGCGGTTCGGTCGCGATCACGTAGGTCGCGATCGGCAGCACCGCGCGCTCGATGCGAGGCGACACGCCGCGCGCGTAGCCGCCGCCGGCGAACACGACGTCCTTCGCGCGCACCGTGCCCTGCGCCGTGCGCACGACGTACCCGGCGCCCTCGCGCGCGATGCCGAGCGCGGCCGAGCGTTCGTACACCCGTGCACCGCCGCGCGACGCGGCCGCCGCGACGCCGAGCACGTACTTGAGCGGATGGAAATGGAAGGCGTTCGGCTCGAACAGGCCGCCGTAATAGCGCTGCGTCTTCAGCCGCTTGCGCAGCGCGTCCGTCGAAACGGGTTCCCAGTCGACGCCGAGCTCATCCTTCATCAGCGTGCGCACGCTGTCGAGCCGGGACGGATCGTCGAACCAGTTCGCGAGCATCACGCCCTGGTCGACGATGTCGCAGTCGATGCCGTAGCGCGCGATCCGCGCGCGGATCAGGTCGACCGCGTCGACGGTGAGCCGGTACAGCCGGCGCCCTTCGTCGCGGCCGAGCGTGCGCAGCAGGTCGGCGTTGTCGAGGCTGTAGCCGCCGAAGACGAAGCCGCCGTTGCGGCCCGATGCGCCGAAGCCGACGCGTTCGCTGTCGAGCACGACGACGTCATGCACGCCGCGCTCGACGAGGCCGAGCGCCGTGCACAGGCCGGCGAGGCCGCCGCCGACGATGCAGACCTGCGTGTCGATCGTGCCGGTCAGTTGCGGGTAGGGCTGGCGGGTAACGGTGGCTTCGTAGAAGTTCTGCATGCGATTTCGTTGACTCTTGACGGCGGAAAAACAGGCGGCGCGCGTCGATCTTGCCTGAACGTGCGCGCCGCGTCGAATGGGGGGCTGGGCACCGGCTGCCGCACTCGCATGGCGGCCGGTGCGATCCGGATTGATCCAGGCCGATCCGGGCGATCAGGTGCCCGGCGTCGGGTTGGCCGGACGGGCGACGTAGCCCGCGTAGCCGGTTTCAGCTTGGGGGGCGGGCTCGGGCGTCGCGTTGCGTTCGATCCAGGGAGCGATCTCCATGTCTTCGTAGCGCACGAGGCGGCATTTGCGCACGATCGCGTAGCCGAGCCAGATCGCGAGGAAGAACGGCAGGCCGATGTAGGTCGCGGCGACGCCAACCCAGTCGATCTTGTCGGAGAGGAACGCCTGGTAATCCTGGCCGAGCGCGATCACCGCGCACAGCGCGAACGCGAACAGCGGGCCGAACGGGAACCACTTCGACCGGTACGGCAGCTGGTCGAGCCGGTAGCCCTGCTTCAGGAAGCCCTTGCGGAAGCGGTAATGGCTGACCGCAATGCCGAGCCACGTGATGAAGCCGGCCATGCCCGACGTGTTCAGCAGCCACAGGTACACGGTCTTGTCGCCGTACAGCGACGTGAGGAAGCACAGCGCGCCGACGGCAGTCGTCGCATACAGCGCGTTGCGCGGCACGCCGCTGCGCGACAGCTTCGCGAAGATCTTCGGCGCACGGCCTTCGACCGCGAGGTTGTAGAGCATCCGCGTCGATGCATACATGCCCGAGTTGCCGGCCGACAGCACGGCCGTCAGGATCACCGCGTTCATCACGCCGGCCGCGAACGCGAGGCCCGCGTGGCGGAACACGAGCGTGAAGGGGCTCACGCCGATGTCGGTCACGTCGCTCTTCAGCAGGCTCGGGTCGGTATAGGGAATCAGCACGCCGATCACGAAGATCGCGAACACGTAGAACAGCAGGATGCGCCAGAAGATCTGGCTCACCGCACGCGGGATCGTCGTGCGCGGGTTTTCCGATTCGCCGGCCGCGACGCCGATCATCTCCGTGCCCTGGAACGAGAAGCCCGCGATCATCGCGACGCCGAGCATCGTCGCCCAGCCGCCGGCGAACGGCGCGTCGCCGATCGTGAAGTTGCCCCAGCCCGCGCTTGGGCCGCCCTGCATGATCCCGAAGATCATCAGCAAGCCGACGCCGACGAACGCGAGCACCGTCAGCACCTTGATCAGCGCGAACCAGTATTCGGCTTCGCCGAAGCCGCGCACCGACAGCGCGTTGAGCGCGAAGATCAGCGTGAGGAACAGCGCGCTCCACCAGACGCCCGGCACATGCGGGAACCAGTAGTTCATCACGAGCTGCCCGGCGACGAGCTCCACAGCCAATGTCACGGCCCAGCTGTACCAGTAGTTCCAGCCGAGCGCGAAGCCGAAGCCTTCGTCGACGAACTTCGCGCCGTAGGTCGCGAACGAGCCCGACACCGGCATGAACGCGGCCATTTCGCCGAGGCTCGTCATCAGGAAATAGACCATCAGGCCGATCACCATGTACGCGAGCATGGCGCCGCCGGGGCCGGCCTGCGAGATCGACGCGCCGGACGCGACGAACAGGCCCGTGCCGATCGAGCCGCCGATCGCGATCATCCGCAGATGGCGTGCCTGCAGCGCACGGTGGAGGGACGGCTTCGCGGGCGGCGAGCCGGAGGGGCGGGGCGAATCGGGGCGGGCATCTGAATGCATGGCGGGCGCTGGGCGCTGTCTCCGGGATTGTTTTTCGGTGACGAAGCGCGACGCGGTGCCGGGCAGCGGTGATGCGGTGCTGAAGCGGGCCGGGTGAGCGGGCCGCGATGCGTGTCGCCTTCGTCTGTCGTCCGGCAGCCGTGGTGGCGGCCGGCGGCGCGCCGGGTGCGTTGCACCTCGACGTCGCAACGATTGTGTGTGCCCGGTGCACGGGGCGGCAAACGATATTTCCGAACAGGGTGATGCGGCTTTGTCATCAACTTGTGCGCCGTCACGGCATCGCCGATGCCCGGTCACGGGCCTTGGATAAGTCTGATATCAGCGAAGAAACGCACGGCGTCATCCCGCCCGGGTGTTGCGTTTTCGGAATGAAGTCGTGAGTTAATATCAATAGCGGCCCGACTTGTGGCCACCGACAATGTGTTTCATGGATCGTGCCCTGCGAGGCGGGAGCGCGCCGTCCGGCGGGCTTCCGGCGGCGGCGCGGCGCGATGCGCCCAACGGCGCACCGGGCCTGCCGCGCGGCGCATCCGCTTGCACAGGGCGCGCGAACGCGCTCCAATCGAATCACGCGGGCGGCGTTGCCGCCGCACCGATCAATCTGTCCCTGAAGAGGAAGTGATGCAATTCAACGACATTCTTGCCGCGCTCGATATCGATCTCGCCCAGTGGAAAGGCAATGCGCTGACCGCGCGTTCGCCGCTCGACGGCGCGACGCTCGCGACGCTGGCCGTCGACACGCCCGCCGACGCCGAGCGCAAGATCGACGCCGCGCACGACGCATTCCTCAAGTGGCGCACGGTGCCGGCGCCGGTGCGCGGCGAACTCGTGCGCGTGTTCGGCAACGTGCTGCGTGAGCACAAGGCCGAGCTCGGCGCCCTCGTCACGCTCGAAGCCGGCAAGATCACGTCGGAAGGCCTCGGCGAAGTGCAGGAAATGATCGACATCTGCGATTTCGCGGTCGGTCTGTCGCGCCAGCTTTACGGCCTCACGATCGCCTCCGAGCGCCCGGGCCACCGGATGATGGAAACGTGGCACCCGATCGGCGTGTGCGGCGTGATCTCGGCGTTCAACTTCCCGGTCGCCGTGTGGGCCTGGAACGCGGCGCTTGCATTCGTGTGTGGCGATTCGGTCGTGTGGAAGCCGTCCGAGAAGACGCCGCTGACCGCGATCGCATGCCACGTGCTGCTGCAGAAGGCGATCCGCGAATTCGAGAAGACCCACCCGGGCGTCGCGCCGGCGGAGCTGAGCCAGCTGGTGCTCGGCATGCGCGATGTCGGCGAGGTGCTGACGGCGTCGAAGAAGGTGCCGGTGGTCAGCGCGACGGGCAGCGTGCGGATGGGCCAGGAAGTCGCGAAGGTGCTGAGCCAGCGTCTCGCGCGCGGCATCCTCGAGCTCGGCGGCAACAACGGGATGATCGTCGCGCCGAGCGCCGACCTGGATCTCGTGGTGCGTGCGGTCACGTTCGCGGCGGTCGGCACGGCCGGCCAGCGCTGCACGACGCTGCGCCGCCTGATCGTGCATCGCAGCCTGGTCGACCAGCTGCTGCCGCGCATCGAGAAGGCCTATGCGTCGGTGAAGGTCGGCAACCCGCTTGAAGAAGGCACGCTGGTCGGCCCGCTGGTCGATCGCGCGTCGTTCGACGCGATGCAGAAGGCGCTGGGCGATGCACGCGAGCAGGGCGGCGAGGTGAAGGGCGGCGAGCGCGTCGACGTCGGTCACGCGGATGCGTACTATGTGCGTCCGGCCATCGTGCGGATGCCGAAGCAATCGGCGGTGGTCGAGCGCGAAACGTTCGCACCGATCCTGTACGTGATGGTCTACGACAACTTCGACGACGCGATCGAACTGCACAACGCAGTGCCGCAAGGCCTGTCGTCGGCGATCTTCACGAACGACATGCGCGAGGCCGAGCAGTTCATGTCGGCAGCAGGCAGCGACTGCGGGATCGTCAACGTGAACATCGGCACGAGCGGCGCGGAAATCGGCGGCGCGTTCGGCGGCGAGAAGGAAACGGGTGGCGGCCGCGAGTCGGGTTCGGACGCGTGGAAGGCCTACATGCGCCGCGCGACGAACACGATCAACTACAGCCGTCAGCTGCCGCTGGCGCAGGGCGTGAAGTTCGACGTTTGATGCGGGGCGCCCGGGAGGGCGCAGCGTAGAAGGAGAAAGGGCCGGCTGCCGCGTTGCGGTGCCGGCCCTTCGTTCATCCGCGCGACGGCAAGCGTGCGAGCCGCGTCACGCGTCTCCCGCCGCCGGCATGTTCTGCACGACCAGCATCTGCGGGCTCGACAGCGTGATGCCCGCCGCGCGCAACTGCTTCAGGATCTCGAACAGCAGGTCGCTCTTCGTCGAGCCGGCGATCCGCGGGCTCGACACGTAGCCCGTCACGCTCAGCGTGATGCCGTCCGGCGTGAGCTGGCTGAACGTGACCGACGGCGCCGGCTTCTCGAGAATCGCCGCATGCGAGCGATAGGCTTCGAGCAGCAGGTCGCGCACCTGCTCGGGATCGGTGTTCAGCGGGAACGTCAGCACCAGCGTCGCGACGCCCTGCGTGCTGTTGCCCATCGTCACGTTGCGCAGGTTCTGCGAGATCAGTTGCGAGTTCGGCACGATCACGGTCGAGCGGTCGCTGAGCTGGATCTCGGTCGCGCGCACGTTGATGCGGCGGATATCGCCTTCGACGCCCGCGATGCTGATCATGTCGCCCACCTTCACCGGGCGCTCGGTCAGCAGGATCAGCCCCGACACGAAGTTCTTCACGATCTCCTGCAGGCCGAAACCGATACCCACCGACAACGCACTGACGATCCACGCGAGGTTGTTCCACCGGACGCCGAGCAGCCCGAGCGTCATCAGCACGAGCAGCACGTAGCCGACGTTGGTGAACAGCGTGATCAGCGACACGCGCATCCCGGTATCCATGCCGAGCGCGGGCATGAACTCGCTGTCGAGCCAGCGGCGCAGCGAGCGCAGCAGGTAGAAGCCGATCGCGAACCCGATCACGGCGTTCATGATCCGGTCGGGCATGATGTTCAGGCTCTGCAGCCGCTGGCTGCCGATCATCGCGACCGCGCTGTCCATCAGGTCGCCCGGCGTCGTGCCGAAGCCGCCCGTCAGCAGCGCGATGGCCGCGATCAGCATCAGCAGGCTCGTGCCGAAGCCGGACAGGACCGTGCGGGCCTGGTCGAGGTGGCGATCCTCGAGCGCGAACAGGTGCTTGATCTGCTGGCCCGTCGTCAGGCTCGACGAGAACAGGCTTTCGCTCGCGTCGCGCGTCAACTGGATCAGGATGTAGGTGGCGCCGAGCACGATCTCGAACCACACGAGCTCGTAGGTAATGAAGCGCGCGACCGTGATGTAGCCGATCAGGAGTGCGATCAGGGTCGCGATGATGGCCAGCGTGACGGCGGCATGGATCAGCCCGGCGAGCGTCGAGCGCTGCTCGGGCGCTTCGCCGGCGGCCGCGAGCGCGCTGCGCGCACGGTTCGAGCGCAGCAGCGACGCACCGACCGTCACCGCGACGACGAGCGACACGATCCCGCGGCCGAACAGCGTGACCGACAGGCTGGTGTCGACGATCCGGTTGATCGATTCGAGCGTGCCGGACACCAGCAGCAGCGCGGCCAGGATGCCGGGGAACGGCTTCATCGCGAGCGCGACCGGATCGGCGAGCGCGGGCAGGCGCCATGACGGATGCTTCGTGCAGAGCAGCGCACGGCCGAGCCCGGCGATCAGGGCGCAGGTCGCGGCGAGCTTCGCGAACTGGTCCCACAGATCGTTCAGCGCCGGCGTGAGGTCGTATTGGCGCGCGACGGCGAGGTAAAAGATCTGGACGGCGATGGCGGTTGCCAGCAGCGTCGAAAGCGCGGTCGACAACGCCAGCGCGCTGCGGCGCAAACGCGTGGCCGGCAGGCGGTTCACGCAGAACCACGCGAGCCCGCGCTCGATGAGCCGGCGGCCGCCGATCCATGCCGCGAATGCGGCAACCAGCAGCAGCACCGTGATGGCCTTTTGCCCGGGCACCCACGACGAGCGCAGCATGTCGAGCATTTCTTCGTCGAAATCTCCGAGGCGCTGGGCGTCGTCCGGCGAAAGATGGAACAGCGGCAGCCAGAACTGCGCACTGAAAATGCCGCCCGAACGGAACGCGAGCTGGTTCTTCAACAGGCCGCGATGCAGCTTCGCGAACTGCTCGTTCAGGTTCGTGAGGCTGGCTTTCTGGTCGGCGGCCTGCTTCAGCGCCGCGTCGAGCTGCGTTTTGCGCGCGTTCAGCGTGGCCCGCTGCTTCGCGACGGCCGGCGTTTCAGGCGCGGCGCCGTCGGCGGGCGGGGGGCCGAGCACGTCGAGCTGCCCCTGGAGCTGCGCACGCTGCGGCACGAGATCGCTCTGCAGCTTCTCGACATCGGTGCTCAGCTCCTGCGTCGAGTCGCTGAGCCCGTCCAGCTCCTTGCTGTTGGACGCCGTCGAGGTTTGCTGTTTGATGCGGTCCAGTTCGGCCTGCATCTGCTTGAGCTGCGCGACGGCGTCGTTCAGCGAGATGGCCGGGACGGGCGCGCCGACGCCGCTCGCATTCGGGGCCGAGGCGGCCGCCGGAAACGCCGACGCGGTCGCGATCGCCGCGAACTGCAGCAGCGCGATCAGGGCGATCCGCCGAGCGTAGGTGGATAGTCGTTGTATGAACATGGAATGCTTACGATTTGCCGACAATTCAGGTCGCCGAAAGGCGCCCGGAAGCCGGTGGTTGGCCCGGTAGCATGTTACCGGGGTGTGGGGACGAGCAATGTCCTAATCTGCGGGGGCGGAATTTGGGTGCCGCGCATGAGCGACGGGCCGCGATCTGGCGGCTCGTGCCCGGTTTACCGGGCTTGCGTCGATCGTGCCACGGAAGAAAAGTCGCGGCTCATGGTGCTCGGTGACGCTGATCGACCAGATAGTTGGTTACCGAATTTACATAACATTCGGGGCAAGCCGTGCCATCAAATAGGGTGCGATGACCCGTTTCGGGCCCGGGTTCCAGAGTCGCTACCTTTCATTTTCCGGTCGTCCATTCGTCGGTACAATGCCGCGGGTCGCTGGCACGACGTCCAAAAGATGAACCGGGGACGGCTGCCGCGGGCCGAAAAGCGAACAACGAGAAGAATCCTGAGAGCATGGCAGATCAAAAACTCCCGCCGGGCGCGGAATATGAGCAGGCCACACCGTGGCTGACCGATGTGCATCCGGACGACGTCGTGGCGTCCGGCGAAGGCTTCAACGCGTGGCTGATCAGCGTGACGAACGGCTACGTGAACGTCGACCGGCTGGCGACGGTGGCCAGCATGATTCCGGTCCTCAACAACCTCATGGCGCTGGCCGACGCGCTGACCGACATCGTCTCGATCATCCGCAAGCGTGGCGGTGAACTGCTCGACTATCTCGGGCTGGCGATCAACCTGATCGGCGTGATTCCGTTCCCGCCGGTACTGGCGCCGATGCGCCTCACGGCACGGCCGCTGCTTGCGCTGATCCGTAACCAGCTTCTGATTCACAAGCGCGACATCGGGGCCGCGGTCGTGTCGATCGTCGTCACGCACGTGCAGGCGTCGTTTTCGACCGAGGTCGAGGATTTCCTGACGAAGCTGCAGGCCGTGGTCAACGACCTGATCGACCATTGCGCCGCGAAAGCGCAGGAGATCTTCACGGGTCTGGCCGACGGCATCGACGCGGTGGTGGCGGGCAAGCTGTTCGATCCGACTAAGAACGAACGGGAAGCCGCCGAATACCAGCAGTTGATGAAGAAGAGCGGATTGCTCAGCACGGACCAGGTAAAGGGGGCGTGGGGTTATCTGTCCGAGTCCCTGGTGGCGAAGGGCAAGCGCAACGCCAACTCCGCCGGCAGCACGGCGGCAGGGCTCGTTCCCGAGAAGTACGTCGCGCCGATTCGCTCGATCGCGGCGTCGTTGCGCACGTTGGCGCCGGTGGTGGTCGCCAAGATCAAGGAACTGAAGGGCAGCGACGAAGGCAAGCTGATGTGGCTGCTGCTGAAGCTGATCAATGCGCTGCGGCACAAGCGTGAAGCGATGCGGACTGCATCGATCAAATCGCAGGGCACGACTGAAGCAGAGGCCCGGCGGCCGCAGGTACCGCTTGCAGCGGCGAAGAAGGAGGCCAAGGCGAAGGGCTCCGGCGTCGACCATTGCGAAGAGTGCGGGGTAGGCGCATCGAGCGGTTCGATCAGCTATGCGTTCGGTGACGAAACGTTTTCCCATGCCGATTTTGAATTGCCGGGTGCGATGCCCGTCGTGTGGATGCGGGTCTATCGGTCCCGGCTGGCCGGATACGACGACGGCGAACTGGGTGCGCGCTGGCTGTCGCCGTACATGACGCGGATCGATGTTCGGGGCGGCAAGTGGATCTACAGCGACTCAACCGGCCGCAACATCGAATACCCGGCGCTCGCTGCAGGTGCGGTTCACGACGATCGCGTGGAAGGCGTCACGCTGAGCCGGCTCGACGACACGTGGGTGACTGTCGCGTACGGTCACGATTTGCTTCATGTCTACGAGAAGCGCGGCGATTCGTTCCGCCTCGCCTTGCAGAAGGACCGCGCGGGAAATACGATCGCGCTCGATTACGACGACGCGAATCGCCTGGCGCGGCTCGTCAGCTCGGCCGGCCATACGCTCGCGTTTCGTCACGACAGCCGCGGGCGTATCGCAACGATCGAGCAGATCGTCGACGCGAATACCCGCAGGACACTCGCGCAGTACCAATACGACGAGAACGGCGACCTGGTTCGGGCAACTGATCGTTACGGCAACGCACGCCAGTATGCGTACCATCGCCACCTGATTACCCGCTACACGGATCGCACGGGCCGCGGCATGAACCTCGAGTGGGAGGGGGCCGAGCGCGACGACAATACGAACGCACAGTGCGTGCGTGAATATGCCGATGACGGCAGTCACGACATTCGCCTGATGTGGCATCCGAATATCAGGTTGACCTATGTGACCGATGCGCTGGGCAACGTCACGCGGTACTACTACAACATCCGCGGGTACATGTACCGGATCGCGTATCCGGATGGCACCGAGGAGTGGATGCGGCGCGACCAGGACAACAACCTGGTGATGCACGTTCATCGCGACGGCGGCATCGAGGAGATGGACTACGACGCGCGCGGGAACATGACGAAGCACTATCGCGTCGACGGGGCGGTTGTCGCGATGGAGTACGACGACAAGGATCAGATCGTTCGGCTCAAGGATCCCGAAGGGTACGTGTGGGAGCGTTCGTATGACGACGCGGGCAATCTCGTGGGGCAGAAGGATCCGCTCGGGCGTGAGACGAAGTACGCGTACAACGCGGCAGGGATGCCGGTCAAGATGGTCGATGCCAAGGGTGGTGCGACTTCGCTCGTCTATGACGACGCCGGGCAATTGCTGCAGTACACCGACTGTTCCGGCAAGGTGACGAAGTGGCGCTACGATACCGATGGGCGACTCGCGCAGTCGATCGACGCTGCGGGCAATGCCACGGTCTACCAGTATGGCAAGAATGGCGAGTTGAGCGAGGTCTCGTCGGCGGCGGGCACTATCCGATTCACGCATGATGCAGAAGGCCGGTTGCTTTCCCAAACCGATCCGATGGAGCGCGTCACGCGTTTTTCGTACGACGTGGCGGGGCGTGTGGCAAGCCGCGTCGATGCGCTCGGCTATACGCTTGCATATCGCTACGATCGTCTCGGTCGCTTGACTGCATTGACCGATGCGAATCGCGCGACCTATCAGTTTCACTACGATCCTGCGGGGCGCTTGCTGGAAGAGATCGGTTTCGACGGCAAGCGGACGACATACGGATACGCCGAAGGCACGCTGCAGCCGGTGAAGATCGATGAGGCCGGGCAGGTGACGGAACTCGAGTTTGATCAGGCCGGCCGGATCGCGCGCCGGATCTCGGGTGCCAGTGAGGAGCGGTTCGCGTACGACGCGAGCGGACGGCTCATCGAGGCGCGCAACAGTCACAGCCGGATACAGATGTTTTTCGATCCGGTCGGTAATCTGGTTCGTGAGCATCACGCCTATCGGTTGTTTGGCGAATCGCGCAGCTACGTGTGGCATCACGAATACGATGAAATCGGCACGCAGATCAAGACCGTCCGCCCCGATGGTCATATGCTTGACTGGCTGATCTATGGTTCCGGTCACGTGCACGGGTTCATGCTCGATGGCGAAGAACGAATTCAGTTCGAGCGCGACGATCTACACCGCGAAACGGGGCGGACGTTGTCGAGCAAGCTGGCGCAACAGACGCAATACGATCCGGCCGGCCGGATTACCCGGCAGACGGTTCGGCGATCGAATGCGCCGGCTGCGCTGGCTGAACGCCGGTATCGGTACGATGCGATTGGACAACTCGAACATATCGAGGACAGCCGAAAGGGGCTGATCAGTTATCGCTATGACCCGATCGGCCGCCTCATTGCGGCGATCGGGCCGCTCGGCGCGGAGCATTTCGCGTTCGACCCGGCGAGCAATATCATCGATCACGGCAGTCCGCGGCACACACGTACGTCGGGACCGGCGAAAGCAAGCCCCGTGGTGCCGGACAGCGTGGATAGCACGCTGCCGCGAGAGGTACCGCGAGTGCTCGGGAATCTGTTGAAGGAATATGCGGGCACCCACTTCGAATACGATGCTCGCGGAAATCTAATCGGGAAGCGTTCGCCGTCGGGTCGACAGGAATACGAGTGGGACGGATTCAATCGGTTGAGAGTGGTGCGTGTCGAGGAGACTGCGCGGCAGCATGAGGCCCGCTATTTCTACGATCCCTTCGGGCGGCGGATTGGCAAGGACGTGGATGGAGTGCGAACGGTGTTCGGCTGGGACGGTGATCAACTTGCCTATGAGAGCAACGAAGCCGGCGCGACGCAGTACGTGTACGAGCCTAAATCGTTCGTTCCGCTTGCCCAATATGTGACAGCTCAACCGGTTATGGGAATTCAGACCCCGGTGTGGAAGGAGGACGAGCCCTATGTGCCGGAGCAGGATCCGCTGCAACGCATGCCGGAAAGGCAGTCCGATGCGCGTCTGTTCTACTACCACTGTGACCGGATCGGGACACCGTTGCTGATGTCGGACGAGGGCGGCGAGGTGGTATGGGAGGCCTCGTATCGTGCCTGGGGTGAAGCGCGGGAGGCGATTGCGCGGGCGTCGAAGTCGGCGGGCGTGACGCCGAGGAATCCGATTCGGTTTCAGGGGCAGCAGGAGGATGCCGAGACGGGTCTGAGGTACAACCGGAACCGATACTATGATCAGGAGACGGGGCGGTTCATCAGCGAGGATCCGATTGGCCTTGCAGGTGGTATTAACCTATTTCAGTATGCACCCAATCCGATCCAGTGGATCGACCCCCGGGGACTATGTAGTTCTACATTGAATCGCAATCTCGGTGGGGTGACCGGCGACCATATGCAGGCGCATCATTTGATTCCGGAAGAAATATGGGGGAAGCATCAGGCATTTTTCGACGACATTGGAATGAAAGGAAAGCGTGACTCGAAAGAGAATGGTTTGCTCATGCCTGATAGTGAGCAAAAAGCTAAATCGATGAAGAGAAAATTTTATCATTGTGGTTCGCACGCGATATATTCGGCTGGAATTAATTTGCAGGTCGATCGTATCGAGTCTGCGTTCAAGCGCGGAGCTATTGATGCAGCACAGGCGCGCGATAAAATTTCTCAGTTGCAAAATACAAGTCGGGTTTTGTTAATGTCACCGGGGGCGAGCCCGGTTCGTTTAACTTGAGGTTAATATGTCAAGCCGTTACTACGCATTGCTCGAAAAAAAGGAACGCGGTTGTCCGGTTGGTGCGATGCAGGGAGTCGTTTATGATAAGTTTGTTGAGAATGTGCTGGATGTGAATTATGGAGAGAAGCCTTGGTATAACTATCGAGACTTGCCAGGGAGAATGTTTTCGGACGAAATGTTCCTGATATCTCGTGATAAGCTAATTTCTTATGACATTAGGTCGAGTGGCGCCAATTCGAAATTTCATATTGTCAGTCGGAGATTTTTGGAGATTTTGATTGATTTCTCTATTCCAATTAATGAGGCGCAGTCTATAGCTATCGTTGATTCGAAGGGGCGGGATATTTCGGAGAAGGAGTATCATATAATTTCATTTGGATCTGATATTTATAAAGAGGGTGTGCTGGAAGAATCTTCGATAGTTGGGTTGAATGAATTTGAGGATTGCTTTGTGGTTGATAGGATTGAATTTAAGGATGAGGTGGAGTTTGATTTTTTTAAGATAAAGAATTTGGATTTAGCGCAAAGTGCAATCTTTTGTTCCGAGGAATTTGCCAGGGAGGCAGCAAAAAGGAAGGTTGTTGCTGGTGTCGAATTCAGAGGGGTTGATGAGATTGATTGGGCGTCGGCATCTCCTGATAATCTGCTTGGGTTTTTGGCAAGTGAAGGCGAGCCTTTGCTTTTCATTCAGTAATTCTTGTCGTGAGGAGTCGCGACCGTGACGCGGGTCGATTTTCTGGAGAATTCGGCGGCATCGATTAATGACTTGTTGATTGGCAAGCTTGGCCGCTCGCTGGGCGAGTGTTGAGCCGTTGACCAAAAGTCCGGAGGCTTCGTGTTGTTTGTGCGCACGGACCCAATGTCAATGTGAGAAGCAAGGCGGCCAGATGAGGCCGGTGGTACAAAAGGGGGGCGAGTATTTCTGCTGATGCTTGCGATTCGCGATAGTTGGATTCGCAGGGCGAGGAACTGTCTGCCGTGAAGTATTACGTTCTGTCTCAAAGAGCAGACCCGGGATGCCCGACGCTGAATGGCGCGCTGTACGACAAGTACTATCAGGACACCACGAGTGTAGGCGTCGGATACTTCCCCTGGTATGCAAACCCGTCGCGCGGGAAGGCGCACGAAAAATTTCCGGATGGCGTCGTCTTCATCACTAAAGACGATCGGTACGATTTTGATGTCCGCGCAGACTTGGGTTTTCATTACCTGATGAGCGAAAGATTTGGTGCTGTCGTTTCTGAACTGAACGTCCCGATGGTGGACGTCGCACCGGTCAGGATTTTGTCTTTGGAAGGAACGCCCGCATCGGGAGATGGCTATTGCGTTGCAATCTTCCCGAGCTTTCGACCTGAAGAGGTGGACGGCGGCGAGTCGAAGTTTTTAGGCGGGAAATTTTGGCGGAATCGCAAGAATAAGGAAGCTGGTTGTATTCGACGATTTCGTATGTCCTGTCTTCAAGCTGAATGGCATGGAGGGGAGCAGCAACGCGCTGATCTGCTCCGAGGAATTTCGCCGCGAAGCCATCAGGCGTTGCATCAAGGGCGTCGATTTTCTGGATGCAGAGAGCGTCGATTGGCCGGCGGTGAAGCCCGTATGACGTTGTGCTCCGATCGCCAGTGACGGTGGAACTGGTTTGATCAAGGCTGCTCCTCTGCGTTGCGGCGCGCGACCGCGCGTCAGATGACTGATGTGTTCCGCCGCTCGCCTCGCTAAAATGCGCGAAGCCGCTCGCCAACGCCCCTCTGGTAGCGCCAGGACAATCAAGAATCCGGAGACTTGCCACCATGGCATCCACCCAGCCCGACCCGCTCGCCGCAGCGGCCGCCACCCGCGTCGGGACGATCGACCCCGGCTCCATCTCGGCCCGTCTCGACCGCCTGCCGCCAACCCGCACCGTCTGGAAACTCGTCATCCTGCTGAGCCTCGGCTTCTTCTTCGAGCTCTACGACCTGCTCTATAGCGGCTACGTCGCCCCCGGCCTCGTGAAAAGCGGGATCCTGTCGGCAACGACGCACGGCCTGTTCGGCACCACGGGCGTCGCGAGCTTCATCGCCGCGCTGTTCTCCGGGCTCTTCATCGGCACGATCGCGTGCGGCTTCCTCGCCGATCGCTTCGGCCGCCGCGCGATCTTCACGTGGTCGCTGCTGTGGTACACGGCCGCCAACGTCGTGATGGCGTTCCAGGACACCGCCGCCGGGCTGAACTTCTGGCGCTTCGTCGTCGGCCTCGGCCTCGGCGTCGAGATGGTGACGATCGGCACGTACATCTCCGAGCTCGTCCCGAAGCAGATCCGCGGCCGCGCATTCGCGTGCGAGCAGGCGGTTGGGTTCGTCGCGGTGCCGGTGGTCGCGTTCCTCGCGTACCTGCTCGTGCCGCACGCCCCGTTTGGCCTCGACGGCTGGCGCTGGGTCGTGCTGATCGGCGCGCACGGCGCGCTGTTCGTGTGGTGGATTCGCCGCGAACTGCCGGAAAGCCCGCGCTGGCTCGCGCAGCAGGGCCGGGTCGAAGAAGCTGACCGCATCATGCGCGCGCTCGAGGCGAAGGTCGAAGCCGAATACGGGCGGCCGCTGCCGCCGCCCGCGCCCGCCGAGCCCGTGCCGCCGCGCGGCAGCTTCCGCGACATGTGGGTGCAGCCGTATCGCAGCCGCACGATCATGATGACGATCTTCAACGTGTTCCAGACGGTCGGCTTCTACGGCTTCGCGAACTGGGTGCCGACGCTGCTGATCAAGCAGGGCATCACGATCACGTCGAGCCTGATGTATTCGAGCGTGATCGCGCTCGCCGCGCCGATCGGCCCGCTGATCGGCCTCGTGATTGCCGACCGCTTCGAGCGCAAGTCGGTGATCGTCGCGATGGCGGCGGCGATCGTCGTCTGCGGGCTGTTGTTCAGCCAGACGACGGTGGGCGCATTCCTGATCGTGCTCGGCATCGGCCTCACGCTCGCCAGCAACATCATGTCGTACAGCTTCCACGCGTATCAGGCCGAGCTGTTCCCGACGTCGATCCGCGCACGGGCCGTCGGCTTCGTCTATTCGTGGAGCCGCTTCTCGGCGATCTTCTCGTCGTTCGTGATCGCGGCCGTGCTGAAGGGCTTCGGCACGTTCGGCGTGTTCGCGTTCATCGCGGGCGCGATGGTGATCGTAATGGCCGCGATCGGGTTCATGGGGCCGCGTACGAAGGGCGTCGCGCTCGAAACCATCTCGAAGTAATCGGTGGTTGCGCACGCGTGTCGCACGGTCCGTGCGGCGTGCGTGCGATGCGATGGCGATTGCATCGCGCGTGCGGCATGTACCTCACGTACTGCGTCTCGGGAGTGATCTGGCGTCCGAATCGATTTGAAGATCCAGTCGTGCCTTCGCGAAATACTCCGCTTCCTGTATCGATCGCTAACGCACAGCAAATCAGACTGCCACGTAACGAAAAAGCAAGCGGCAACGAGTTGAAACAAAGCGTGACGAAGCGCAAAACCACGACGTTCGCCCCTGTCGATTATTGCCGAGACGCGTAAAATGAAGGGCCTGACGACTCATTAGCCGCCATCGGACCGACCGCGTTGAGACAGCGAACGGCTCCGCCGCGAAGAGGCGTCGGCGCCGGGCGCATGCGATGCGCCGGACGTGTCGATGGCTCGCGCGGACGATGCGCCGCCCGCAACAGCAGCATGCGGCGGCCAGATCGGCCGATGGCTTCGAACGTATGATGCCTTTCAGCTTCACGCGGCGATTTGCGAAACCGCGATGTCTTTCCCGTGCCGCCGCTGCATGTATCTGGCTCGCGGCGACATTGCCGATCTCCGTGCTGGTCGAGCGGTCTGCTTTTGCGGCGTCCGACGCATCGTCGCCCATCGCTACGTCATCCTCATCAGTCGAGTTACCCGCATCGGCAGCTTCTCGGGCGCGTCCCGCTTCGGCGGCGCGTGCATCGTCGGGTGCGTCAGCGGCCCAGCCCGCGCCTGCCGCATCGCACGCGCATCCGGCACAGCCTGCCAGCCCGGCATCGGGCATATCGGGTGCATTGGGCGCCTCCGCAGCCTCCGCCGCTTCCGCCGCCGTACCTGCATCGGCCGCTTCCGCCACGCCCGCCAGCGAGGCCGAAGCCCCCGCACCGACACCGCCGCGCCAGCATCCGCCCCTGTCGGCCGAAGAGGCAAAAGACGCGACGGCGCGCGCAATCGACATGCGCAAGCGCTTCACGCAGGAGGTCACGCGGCGCCTGAACGTACCGGCAAACGAGCAACGCGCGTACGGCGAGCGCCTCCAGAAAGCGCTCGTCGATGCTGACCTCGGCAACCTCGCCGGCGAATACATCGCGATGGTCGACCGCGCGCCGAACGTCCAGGCGCTGTTCATCTACTTCCGCGCGACGCCGGCCAACGCGTGGATGATGATCGGCGCATCGCCGGTCGGCACCGGGCTGCCGGGCACGTACGACCATTTCCTGACGCCGCTCGGCGTGTTCCACCACTCGCCGGACAACATGGATTTCCGCGCGGAAGGCACGACGAACGAGAACGGCATTCGCGGCTATGGGCACCGCGACATGCGCATCTACGACTTCGGCTGGGTGGACGGCGAGCGCGGGTGGGGCAAGGGCGGCGTATCGCCGATGCGCTTCCAGATGCATGCGACCGACCCCGATCGCCTCGAAGCGCTGCTGGGCATCCGGCACTCGAAAGGGTGCGTGCGCATTCCCGCCTCGCTGAACACGTTCTTCGACCGGCACGGCCTGCTCGACGACGACTACCAGGCACGCGTCGAGGCCGGCAAGTCGCTGTGGGTGCTGCGTCGCGATCGCGACATCACGCCGATCGCGGGTCGCTACCTGGTCGTGATCGACAGTGCACGCAAGACGCGGCCGGCGTGGTCGCCGTTGCCGGGGCGCAAGGCATGGTCGAAGCTGCCGAAGGGCGGCGACACGGCGGATTGACGGCCGGTGCGGCGGGCACGGGAGCGATCTGGATGAGAATAAATCCGTTTTATTGAACCATAATAAAAGCAAACTTTTATTATCCGATCCGGGTTCGTATAGTCGAGGCCAGTTCGCGGAACCCTGCCGCGCCTGGACCACCACCGATCACACGACCCGATGAAAACTCTCTACAAGCTCGCCCCGCTCGCGATGCTCGGCGCCTTCGCGACGCATGCCTGTGCGCAAAGCAGCATCACGCTGTACGGCCTCATTTCGGCCGGTGTCGGGTACGCGACCAACCAGGGCGGCAAGAACGCCTGGCAGGCGTTGTCCGGCACGAACCAGAACCCGCGCTGGGGGCTGAAGGGCAAGGAGGATCTCGGGCAGGGACTATCCGCGGTCTTCCAGCTGGAGAACGGCTTCAACGTGATGACCGGCACGGCCGCGCAGAACGGCCGCGAGTTCGGGCGGATGGCCTACGTCGGCCTCGCCGACCGCACCTACGGCGCGCTGACGTTCGGCCGCCAGTACGACGCGATCCACGACTACATCGGGCCGGTGATCATCGCGAGCAACGGCGTGAACATCGGCGACAACGACAACGGCTACAACGACATCCGCGTGCAGAACTCGGTGAAGTACGTGAGCCCCGTCTACTACGGCCTGAAATTCACCGCGCTGTACGGCTTCAGCAACACGACCGGCTTCGCGAACAACAGCGCATACAGCTTCGGGCTCGGCTACGAGCAGGGCCCGCTGCGCTGGAGCGCGGTCTACGCGCAGTACAACCATCCGTACAGCGCGACGAACCAGGACGGCGCGATCGCGAACGACTATGCGTCGCCGCTGCTGATCTTCAGCAAGAGCGCGATGTCGCCGGCGGCTTACGCGAGCCGGCAGCGGATCGCGGGCACGGGCGGCTTCTACACGATCGGCCGCGCGCAGTTCGCGGCGATGTTTACCGACGTGCGCTACGATTACCTCGACAATTCGCACCTGCACCTGCAGAACCTCGGCGTGAACGTCGTCTACACGATGACGCCGCAGCTCTTCCTCGGCGCCGCGTATGCGTTCACGAACGGCAAGTACGACGTGATCGACAAGCGGCCGAAATGGCACCAGGTGAACCTGCAGGCCGATTACTTCCTGTCGAAACGCACCGACGTCGCGCTGACGGTGATTGCGCAGCAGGCGGCCGGCGACGCGGACCATGCGCAGATCTTCGCGTACGCACGGTCGACCGGCACACGCCAGATGATGGCGACGCTCGGCGTCCGGCATGTTTTCTGAGCGCCCGACCATGACCCATCCGATCGCATCCCGCCGCACCTTCCTGAAACTGTCCGCCGCGCTGGCCGGCACCGCACTGCTGCCCGAAACGGGCGCGTTCGCGGCCGGCGGCGACGCCGCGCGCCGCACGGTGATCATCGATACCGACCCGGGGCAGGACGACGCCATCGCGATCCTGTTCGCGCTGGGCGCGCAGGACAGGCTCGACGTGCGCGCGCTGACCGCTGTCGCCGGCAACGTGCCGCTCGACCTGACCGAACGCAATGCGCGGATCATCCGCGACTGGGCCGGCCGCACGAAGACGCTGCCCGTCTACGCAGGCTGCCCGCGTCCGCTCGTGCGCGACCTCGTGACGGCCGCGAACGTGCACGGCAAGACCGGGCTCGAAGGCGTCGAGTTGCACGAGCCGCACGCACCGCTTGCCGCCGGTCACGCGGTGGCGTATCTCGTCGATACGCTGAGCCGCGCAGCGCCGGGCAGCGTGACGCTGTGCGCGCTCGGCCCGCTGACGAACCTCGCGACCGCGTTGGTCGAAGCGCCGCAGATTCGCGGCGCGCTGCGCGAGATCGTGCTGATGGGCGGCGCGTTCTTCGAGCGCGGCAACATCACGCCGGCCGCCGAATTCAATATCTACGTCGATCCGCAGGCGGCTGAAGTCGTATTCGGCAGCGGCGTGCCGATCGTCGTGCTGCCGCGCGACGTCGCGGTGAAAGCGCCGATCACGCCCGCGCGCGTGGCGCCGTTCCGCGCGCTCGGCAACCGCTGCGGCGCGATCGTCGCGGACATCATGGAGGCCGAACTCGCGTACAACAAGAAGCGGCGCGGCGTCGAAGATGCGCCGATGTACGACCCGACGGCCGTCGGCTATCTCGTCGATCCGACGCTGTTCGGTGGACGCAAGATGAACGTGATGGTCGAGACGACCGGGCAGTGGACGCTCGGCGAGACCGTCGTCGACTGGAACGGGCGCAGCGGCCGTGCGGCGAACGCGACGTGGATCAACGAGGTCGATGCGGACCGCTTCTACGCGGCGCTCGTCGAGCGCATCGCGAAGCTGCCCTGAAGGCAATCAGATGTGTTTGGCAATCCATTCACGGCACGCACGCACGTGCGGGCCGCGATCGTCGCCGGTGAGCGAGATCAGCGAGATCGCGCGCGTGACGCGCGGCTTGTCGACGCGCAGCGCGACGAGTTCGGGATCGTGCAGATGCATCGTGTAGAGGCTCGGCAGCACGGCGGTCGCGAGGCCGTTGCGCGCAAGCGCGTAGAGCGGCTCGGTGTATTCCATCCGGTACGTGACGTTCAGGCGCAGCTTCTCGGCGCCGCCGGTGCGATGCAGCGATTCGCTGACGCTGCCGCGCACGAACACCGCGAGCTCGCGATCGACGAGCCTGGCCCACGTGACGCTCTTCGCGCGGGCAAGCGGATCGTCATGCCGCACGACGATCACGATCTCGTCCTCGAAGAGCTGCTGGTAGCGCAGCGTGCCGTCGTCGCTGTCCGGTTCGCGCACGCCGATGCCGAGATCCGCGACGCTGTCGCGCACGGCTTCGACGAGCGCGCTGTTCGGCAGATCGGTGAGGGTGAAGCGCAGCGTCGGATGCGCGTCGCGCAGTGCATTGAGCGCGGGCAGCAGGCGGCCCGCGACCGACGGGATGAACGCGATGCGCACGGTCTGGATGCGTTCGCCGATGAGCCGCGTCATGTCGTCGAAGGTGCCGCGCGCCTGGTTGAGCAGGCGCTCGGCGAGCGGCAGCACGGCTTCGCCCGCGGAGGTGAGCGTGAGCCGGTGCGCGGAGCGCGCGAACAGGCGCCCGCCGAGCAGGAACTCGATCTGGCGGATCGACGCGGTGAGCGCGGGCTGCGTGAGCGACAGCGCCTGCGCGGCCTGCGTGAAGCTGCGTGCGTGGGCGAGCACGACGAAGTGCTGGACCTGCCGCAGCGTGAGTGCGGGCAGCAGCGACGAGCGGTCGGACGACATCGGGCAATAGCGGTCGGGATGCGGTACGCGGCAGTATAAGACCGCGCTGCGTGAATCGACACAGGACAATATTCGGAATCACAGGAGAACCACCATGTCAGCGACTGACACGATGCCGGCGCGCGCGCCGGCCAACTGGCTCGAACGCCGCTTCGCGCTCGCCGCGCGCGGCACGAGCGTGCGCACGGAGACGATCGCGGGCGTCACGTCGTTTCTCGCGGCCGCGTACCTGCTCGTCGTGATCCCGTCGCTGCTCGCGACGGGCGGCATGGAGCGCGGCGCGGCGACGACCGCGACGATCATCGTGTTCGTGCTGTTCACCACGTTGATGGGGTTCTACGCGAACCTGCCGTTCCTCGTCGGCCCCGGCATCGGCGGCTCGGTGATCATCGGCGTGACGCTCGCGACGACCGAGCACGTCGGCTGGCAGACGGGCCTCGGCATCGCCTGCGTGTCGGGCGTGCTGTTCTTCCTGCTGACGATCCTCGGCGCGCGCGGCGTGGTGGTGCGGCTGATTCCGGTGCAGATCAAGCTCGGGCTTGGCGCGTCGATCGGGTTGTTCGTGACGATGCTCGGGCTGCGCAATGCGGGGATGGTCGTCGCGAACGCGAAGACCAACGCGTTCGCGCTCGGCGATTTCTCGCGACCGGGCGCGCTCGTCGCGCTGATCGGCCTCGCGGTCGCGATCGTGCTGCAGGCGCGCAAGGTGCCCGGCGCGATCCTGATCGCGATCCTCGTGGCGGCCGCGGCCGGCGTGCCGCTCGGTGTCACGCACCTGCCCGCGTCGTTCGTGTCGCTGCCGCACAGCATCGCGCCGATCGCGTTCAAGCTCGACATCGGCAGCGCGTTGAGCCTCGCGGCCGCGCCGTATCTGTTCGCGTTCTTCGCGGCGGAATTCTTCTCGACGCTCGGCACCGCACTCGCGGTCGGCGCGAAGGCGAACCTGCTCGACGAACAGGGCAACCTGCCGAACATCAACCGGCCGTTCCTCGTCGATTCGCTCGCGGCGACGATCGGGCCCGTGTTCGGCATTCCCGCGCTGACCGCGCTGATCGAATCGGCCGCGGGCGTCGAGGCCGGCGGCCGCAGCGGGCTGTCGTCGCTGGCGGCGGCCGTGCTGTTCGCCGCGATGCTGCTGTTCGTGCCGGTCGCGCTCGCGATCCCGAAAGAAGCGACCGCGCCGGCGCTGATCCTGATCGGGCTGTCGATGTTCGCGACGATCCGCCATACGCACTTCGACGACTTCACCGATGCGCTGCCCGTGATGTCGATGGTGCTGCTCACGCTGATGTCGAACAGCTTCGGCACCGGCATCGCGGGCGGGCTGCTGTGCTACGTGCTCGTCAAGCTGCTGGCCGGCCGCTGGCGCGACGTGTCGTGGGGGCTCGTCGTGCTCGCGCTTCCGCTCGGCTACTACTTCTGGACCGTCGTGAAGCCGCACTGAGAGACGGCTTTCGCGACGCATCGGCACTACCCACAACGAGACTGCAATGAAGGCAACACCAGGTAACGTCCCGGCCGCGCGCACGGGCATCGAGATCACGCCGGCCCATCGGGCCTTCTTCCACGCGCTGCCGAAGGTCGAGCTGCATTGCCACCTGCTCGGCGCAGTGCGGCACGACACGTTCGTCGCACTCGCGGCGCGCAGCGGCGCGCCGATCGAGCGCGCGGAGATCGACGCGTTCTATGCGCGCGGCGAGAAGCCGGTCGGCGTGCTGCACGTGCTGCGCGCGCTCGACCGGTATCTGCTCACGCAGCCCGACGACCTGCGTCGGATCGCCTACGAGTATCTGGAGGATGCGGCCGCGCACAACGTCCGGCATGCGGAATTCTTCTGGAATCCGACGGGTACGGTGCGCGTGTCGGGTATCGCGTATGCGGATGCGCAGGCCGCGATCGTGACGGGTATTCGCGACGCCGCCCGCGACTTCGGGATCGGCGCGCGCCTGATCCCGAGCATCGACCGCGAGCAGGATCCCGACGAAGCGGTGGCGCTCGTCGAATGGATGAAGGCGAACCGCGCGGACGAAGTCGCGGGGCTCGGGATCGACTATCGCGAGAACGACCGGCCGCCTGAATTGTTCTGGAAGGCTTACCGCAATGCACGCGCGGCGGGCTTTCGCACGACCGCGCATGCGGGCGAGTTCGGGATGCCGTGGCGCAACGTCGAAACGGCCGTCGATCTGCTGCAGGTCGATCGCGTCGATCACGGTTATACGATCGTCGACAACCCGGAGCTGTGCGCCCGCTATGCGGAGCGCGGGATCGTCTTCACCGTCGTGCCGACGAATTCGTACTACCTGCGCACGCTGCCGCCGGAGCAATGGGCGGAACTTCACCCGATGCGCAAGATGCCGGGCCTCGGGCTGAAGATTCATCCGAACACCGACGATCCCACGCTGCACAAGGTCAATCCGTCGGAGGCGTGGGAGCTGATGTTCAGCCATTTCGGCTTCACCGTTGCCGAGCTGAAGCAGTTCATGCTGAACGGGATCGACGGCGCGTGGGTGGACGATGCGACGAAGGCCGCGTGGCGTGCGGCGTGGGCGCCGGAGTTCGACGCGCTGGCTGCCACGCTCGCGGTGGGCTGAGCACGGCGGCGTGTTACGCCGGCTGCGGCATTGCGCGACGACGACGCGTCAATAAAACGGACGGCCGTCGTACTCGCCGGCACCCCGATCAGCGAAAGAACCTCAACCAGTCGAACAGGCCCGGATGCGGCGTGCGCCGCCGCGGCGCCGGCGCGCTGCGCGGCCGGAAGTCCGGCGAGAACTGCGCGTGCGGATCGATCGCCCGCGCGCGCAGCGCCGCATCGTAGAACGTGCCGACGATCGGCAGCGCGCTGTGCGCGCCCGCGCCCCAGTAGTCGCTGCGCAGCGTCACGCTGCCGTCGTCGAAGCCGACCCACGCGCCGGCCACGAGCTGCGGATGCATCAGGATGAACCAACCGTCCGCGTTGTCCTGCGTCGTGCCCGTCTTGCCGGCGACGTCGACGCGAATGCCGTAACGCGAACGGATGTCGGCGCCGGTGCCGCGATCGACGACATCGCGCATCACGTCGACCAGCGTCTGCGCGGCGGGCTCCGGCAACGCACGTTCGGGCGGCGCGCTGCCGAAGGCGGCGAGCACCTTGCCGTCGCGATCCTCGATGCGCGTGATCATCTGCGGCGCGACGTACACGCCGCGGTTCGCGATCGTTCCGTATGCGGACACCATCTCCTTCAGCGTGACGGGGCTCGTGCCGAGCGCGAGCGACGGCACCGCGTCGAGCGGGCTTTCGCGCACGCCCATCGCATGGGCGAGCTGCGCGACCTTCGCGGCGCCTTCGTGCTGCATCACCTGCGCGGTGATGCGGTTGCGCGACAGCGCGAGCGCATCGCGCAGCGTCATCGGCTCATCGGTCGGCGGCTCGGCATCGGTCGGGCGCCAGACCGCGCGCCCGTCGATCGGGATCGCGACGGGGCGGTCGACGAACGTATCGCCCGGCCGCATGCCGTCCGCGAACGCGGCGCCATAGACGAACGGCTTGAACGTCGAGCCGGGCTGGCGCCGCGCCTGCGACACATGATCGAACGGCTCGCTGCCGAAATCGGGGCTGCCGACCCACGCACGGATCGCGCCGTTGCGCGGATCGATCGCGACGAAGCCGGCCTGCACCTGCGTCTTGCGCTCGCACAGCGCGCGCATGAAATCGCGATTGGCGCCGAGCCGCTTCAGCGCCACGACATCGGTCAGCCCCGTGTCGCGCGCCTGCCGATAGTCGGGCGTCTGGCGAATGAAGCCGCGGAACAGGTCGTTGCGCAGCCCGCAGCCGGACGGGCCGCGCCACGCGCTGTCGGCGATCGCCTGCAGCCGTTCGGTCTGCCGCGTCAGCGCCTGCGTCGCCATGTCCTGCAGCCGCGCGTCGAGCGTCGTGCGCACGACGAGTCCATCGGAGTACAGATCGTAGTTGTTGCGATCGGCCCACGCGATCAGCCATTTGCGCAACTGCACCGCGAAGTGCGGGGCGAGGCCGGGCTGCCCCGACTGCGGCTCGAAGTCGACGCGCAGCGGCTGGCGCTGCAGTTTCGCGAGCTGCTGCGGCGTCAGCATGTGCATCTGCGCCATCCGGTCGAGCACGATGTTGCGTCGCTGTACCGCGCGCTCCGGATTCAGCACCGGGTTGTAGTAGCTGTTGCCCTTCAGCATCCCGACGAGCGTGGCGCTTTCGACGATGTCGAGCTGGTCGGCCGACTTGCCGAAGTAGGTGCGCGCGGCCATTTCGACGCCGTACGCGTTGTACAGGAACGGCACGGTGTTCAGGTAGGTCTCGAGAATCTCGTCCTTGCTGTACACCGACTCGATCTTGAACGCCGTGATCAGCTCCTTCACCTTGCGCGTGAGCGTCGGCGCGCGGCCGACTTCGTCCGGATACAGGTTGCGTGCGAGCTGCTGCGTGATCGTCGAGCCGCCCTGACGGTCGCCCGAGAACGTGTGCAGCCCGGCCGCGAGCGTGCGGCGCACGTCGATGCCGTGATGCGCGTAGAAACGGTGGTCCTCGGTCGCGATCAGCGCGTCGACCATGTGCGGCGAGATCTGTTTGAGCGGCACCCATTCGCGGTTGACGGGCCGGAACTCGGCGATCAGCTGGCCGTCGGCGGACAGCACGCGCGCGGGACGGTCGATGCGCGCCTTGCGGATGTCGCCGATGCTCGGCGTGAACGGGACGAACGCGAGCAGCACCAGCAGGCCCAGCACCGGGATCGCGGCGAGCGTCAGCGCGACGCCGCGTCGCGTCGGATGACGCAGGCGATGCAGCACGCCTGCGCCCAGCGCGCGGAGGCGCGCGCCGCAGGCGGCGGCGAGCGGTACGACGCGGGCGCGGCAACGGAGCCACGCGTCTCGGAGAAGCGGCACGAAGCGATTCAAGGCGGCAGGAGCGCGGATGGAAGAGGCGCGATCCTAGCAAACGGCACACGTGCGACGCCCGCCAAAACGGCCGTTTGCTTGCAGGATTTACAGACGATTACGTTTGTTGCCCATCGACAACCTTTTACGGCGCGGCCTGGCGCGATTTTCCCGACGAATCGCGGTCGGGCCGCCGGCGCTCGAAGCCGTCTGGTCAGCGTGGCACGGCGCCGTCGGCGGCCATGGCGACCACCTCCGCCAACCGCTGCGCGGCCGCTTCCATCTGCGCGCGACCGAATCCGCCGAAGCCCAGCACGAGCCCCGGGCGGGCGGTACCGGGCGCGAACATCGGCGACACCGCGCGCACCGCGACGCCGGCTTGCGCGGCGCGCTCGACCACATCGAGATCGTCGATTCCTTCCGCGAGCCACAGCACGACGTGCATGCCCTGATCGCCCGGCTGCACCCACGCGCGTTCGCGCGGCAGCCGCGCACCCAGCGTGTCGATCAGCAGCGCGCGCTGTTCCGCATACACGCCGCGCACGCGGCGGATGTGGCGGTCGAGGTGGCCTTCCGCGATGAACGCGGCCAGCACGTGCTGGTCGGCGGTCGGCACATGACGATCCATCAGCACGCGGGCGCCGCAGAACGCGGGCACGAGATCGTCGGGCGCGATCACGTAGCCGAGCCGCAGCGACGGAAACAGGATCTTGCTGAACGTGCCGAGGTAGATCACGCGGTCGGGGTCGAGCCCTTGCAGCGACGGGAACGGATGGCCTTCGTAGCGCAGCTCGCTGTCGTAATCGTCCTCGACCACCCACGCGCGTTGCCCACGCGCCCAGGCAAGCAGCGCATTGCGCCGCGCCATGCTGAGCGGCATGCCGAGCGGATACTGGTGCGACGGCGTGACGAACGCGACCCGCGCATGCGGCGCGAGACGGATGCCGGCGTCGACGTCGATACCGTCGGCGTCGACCGGCACCCGCACCATCGCGTCGCGCCGCCCGGTGCTGTCGAGCAGCGCGGTGATGCCGCGATAGGCCGGATTCTCGACCCACGCCCGATCGCCCGCGCCGAGCAGCACCTGGCTCGCGAGATGCAGCCCCTGCTGCGTGCCGCTCGTGATCACGACCTGGTCGGCATGGCAGCGCACCGAGCGCGAGCGGCGCACGTAGTCGGCGATCGCCTCGCGCAGCGGCAGCGCGCCTTGCGGATCGGCATAGCCGGACGGCGCGCCGGCGCCGCGGGCGCGCAGGCGGTTGCCGAGCCGGCGCCAGATGTCGTCGGGCGCGGTGAGGCCGATCGGCAGCG
>NZ_JAAGPH010000097.1:0-31549 GCF_017104705.1 Burkholderia sp. Se-20373
GGCAGTTCAGGCAGCGGCCCTCGGGCCGCTGCCTGACGCGCTACAGTTTGTCTCTTTTTCTTCATCGGCATATCCATGGCCTTTACACCTCATGATATGCCTCGCCCACGAAATCACGGATAGGTCCAGATCCTGTGGAGGAAACGCTTCGACGGACTCCCCACTCAGGAAACGACGACCGTAAATTCGACTCCCGATTCAAAGTCCAGGGTCGTGGTTGAAAACCTCGGGTCGTTGTCGAGGTAGTGCTTGTACGGTCGAACTGCGTCTTCCGCGGTGTACATGTTGTCGGCAAGCACGACCGATCCCGGGCGCAGCAGGCGCTCGATCTGCCTGAACAGTTTCAGATAGGCGTCGGCCCATACATCGATGAACACTATGTCGAAAGTGCCGTCCAGTTCGGCGACGGTCTCGAATACGTCACCCTCCCGCATGTCGACATAGGCATCCAGGCCCGCTGTCCGGACGTGATCGCGCAAGCGTGTGAACTTGAGCGCATCGCGTTCGGTCGCGACGACCACGCCACGGCCCAACGTGCGCAGCGCCTCGGCGAAATACAGCGTGGATACGCCGCATGAACTGCCGAGTTCAAGGATTCTGGCCGGTCGTTGCGAGAGCACCATGTTGCGCAAGAATCCGCCCGTTTCCGGCGACACGGCCAACGATAGCGGACTGCCTTCGGGGGAATCGAAGTCGTCGCTGCACAGCCCGAGCGTTTCGAGAAATCGCCCCCGCAGACGGGGCGCGATCGCTTCGTATTCCTCGGTTAGCGACAGAAAATCCTCGTTCGATCCCTGGAACTGCGCACGGGCGCGGGCGACGATTTCGGTCCGGCTCTCTTCGTGGAGCCGCTGCAGAAGAGCGATGGTGGGTGACGCCATGTGCGTTTCCTTGAAGAGATTGATTCGGTCGACGTATTCAGCGGCGGCATCTCTCATCAGAGATGCCGCGCTGTCGCTCGATATCGGTGATACGCGGAGGTTGCTATACCGTTCGGGCGAGCGTGATTGCGCGTTCGGGGCACGCCGTCACACACAGTCCACATGACCGGCATGCGGACGCATTCGGCGTATAGGCGACCTTCATTCCATGCACGCGCTGCTTCAGGCGATGCATCAGATCCAGGCCGAGGTAATCGACTTTGTCGATGCGCCGGATCTCGAACACGTGCTCAGGGCAAACCGCAACACAATCCCCTTTGCCCTCGCACCGTTTCAGATCGACGACCGGCGCAATCACCCCCGGTTTCTGTTTGCAGCCGCCCGTCGATTTGTCGGACATGTTCATTCTCCCGTGGGCCGGTGGCTGCCGGATCGCCACGCGGTCCGGAAATGCTCGCGTTCCTCGGGTGTCATGGACTCCCACTTGCGCCAGTGGCGTCGACCGCGCCAGCCGTGATGTCCGCGGAATCCGCCGAACAGGATGCGGCTCAACACGAGCAGGCCCAGCGCATGGGCGAAGTCGATCGTACGGGCGCCTACGAACAGCGCCGGCATGACCCAGTTCCATAACATCATGACGACCCATCCGAGCACGCCTATCGCGATCAACACGAGAAGCGCCTTGCCTGCACATCTGATTCGGAAATTCATCTGTCGATTCCTCTAGGTGTTATCCAGTTCGTCATAAATGGGCTGCAGTCGGGCACGCAAATGCAAGACCGCATAGCGTTTGCGAGCGAGCAGCGTATTGAGCGCGACACCGCTTTGTGCGGCCATTTCCTTGAAGGACCGGCCCTCCAGCTCGTGTGCGATAAATACCTCCCGCTGATTCGTCGGCAACTCGTCGAGCGCATCCTGCAAGGCCTTGAGCACCAGCGTGCGCGCGTAGCGTGCTTCGGGGCCGGCATCATGCGCCGGTAGCGCGAGGTCCAGGCGATACTCACCGTTTGCGTCATCGTCGACCTCGGACAGATCGGTCAGCGGCTGTTCCTTCTTCTTGCGAAAACGGTCGACGATGCGGTTGCGCGCGGCACGGAACAGCCATGCACTCGCCTGCTCGATTGGCGCAGGAAGTCGATATGCCTGTACGAAATCGTGAAACACATCCTGCAGGATGTCCTCGGCGTCGTCCGGGTCGCGAATCCGGCGCCGGATGAAATTCACTAGCCTCGATCGTTCACGCATCACCGTCGCTGTGATGTCGCGGTCTGGGTCGGTCATCGTGTGCGAAGTGGGTGGCGATTCCATGTGCCTGAAGACGTTTCAGGCGCGCGAATATTGTGGCGAGAGAAAAAAATCTGCTGCTGAACGCGTCGGCCTTGCGTAATACCCGTTACCGCCGGCCACGCGCCAAGGGGACACCCATCGTAAGCGGCCCATCCAGCACGCTTGCCAGAAAGGAATGGATACCCCGTCTCGTCCTCTTGCTTCGATACGCTGAACCGGGTGCGCTCCCGCAGTTGCCCATGAGGCAGTCGACCGGATCGCGATCCAGATAGGTCTCAACCTTCGGCGAACCGGAACATAGCAACCTTCTGCGTATCCGGACGAGCGTTGCCAGTTCTTCAAGGCTCCCTGCTACACGCCCCAGTCAGTCCGCACGGTATCCGATCTTGTCGGATCGGCTCGTCCGTCTTCCCATCCACGGTACCGTCGAACCCGTTGTCCACACTGGTCTGGCCAGTCAGGCCTTAAGTTCCCGCAGCCGCTGTCGTTAAACAGGACGTTGCCCGCTTTCGGCGACCCCATTCATATAACGCGGTAACGGAGATCGACGTCATCATGTTGTCCTCGATTCGTGCACGGATACTCGCGACCTGCGTCGCCATCGTGGTAACGGCGCTGGCCGTGACAGGCGGCCTGGTCTATTACGTCGTCAAGCAACACAACGACGAGACGATCGACCAGAATCACAAGTCGATCCTCGCCGGGCACGCGCTGGCGATCAACGAATGGGTGGCCAGCAGAGGCCGGGAAACCCAGGCACTCGCGGACACGATCGCAATCGGCGAGGGCGACCCGCTGCCGGCGCTGAAGCTGCTTGGGAAGTCGGGCGGCTTCGAAGTATTGACGCTCGGCCTGCCGGACAAGACCGCGTTCTCGAACGTGCCGCTCGCGCCCGGCTACGACCCGACAGCACGCCCGTGGTACAAGCAGGCCGTCAGCGCCGGCAGCCTGGTCGTGACGGCACTCTACCGCGATGCAACGACCGGCAAGCCGGCGGTTGCGTTCGCGGTACCCGTGGTGCGCGACGGCACGGTGAAGGGCGTGCTGGCCGCGAGCCTGTTCATGGAAAGTGTGAGCTCGATCGTGACCTCGGTACACCCGACACCCGCGAGCTTCGCATTTCTGGTGGACAAGAGCGGACGCGTGATTGCGTCGGCCAAGACCGACCTGATCATGAAGCCGGCAACCGGTCTTTCGCCGGCACTCGACGCCGACCACCTCGGCGCGCTGCAAACCGCGTCCGAGCCCGTCGCGGTCGACATCGACGGCGCCACCAAGCTGCTGCGGGCCCAGCCGATTGCCGGTACCGACTGGTCCCTCGTGCTCGCGCTCGACAAGGCCGACGTGACAGCCGGCATGCGCGCGGTCGCGACGACGACGCTGGCGGCGATCCTGATCGTGGCCGTGATCGCGGCCGCGCTCGTCGGCGCGATGACGAACGCGGCCTTCAAGCGCATCCTGCTGGTTCGCGACGCGCTGACGGATGTCTCGACCGGCAGCGGCGACCTGACGAAACGCCTGCCTGCCGACGGCGCGGACGAAGCCGCGCAGATCGCGCATGCGTTCAACCTGTTCGCCGAAAAGATCAGTACGATCCTGCTGCAGATTCGCGAGTTCAGCGAATCCGTCAACCTCGCGAGCGCGGAGATCGCGCAGGGCAACCAGGATTTGTCCGGGCGGACCGAACATGCTGCATCGAGCTTGCAGGAAACCGCCGCCGCGCTCGAGGAGATCGCCGGCACGGCCCGCAACTCGGCCGATGCCGCGAGCCAGGTGAGCCGTCTGGCGGAATCGGCGTCGGACGTCGCGGTGCGCGGCGGCACGGTCGTCAGCGAAGTCGTCTCGACGATGAACGAGATCACGCAGGCGTCGAGCGAGATCGCCAACATCGTCGGCGTGATCGACGGCATCGCGTTCCAGACCAACATTCTCGCGTTGAACGCTGCCGTCGAGGCCGCACGTGCGAACGAGCACGGCCGGGGCTTTGCGGTTGTCGCGGGCGAGGTGCGTGCGCTCGCGCAGCGCAGCGCGCAGGCCGCCAAGGAAATCAAGCAGCTGATTCACTCGTCGGTCGAGAAGATCGAGGGAGGCTCGGGACTCGTCCAGACGGCCGGCACGACGATGAACGAAATCGTCGAGGGCGTGCGCAGCATCACGAGCGTGATTGCGGAAATTACCGTCGCCGCCAAGGAGCAGAGCACGGGGATCGAGCAGGTGAATCAGGCGGTGTCGCATCTCGACAATGCGACGCAGCAGAACGCGGCGCTCGTCGAGCAGTCCGCGGCGGCCGCGACATTGCTGCGCGAGCAGGCCGCCAGGCTCGCGCAGACGGTCGGCGAGTTCAAGCTCGAGGACCGCCGCGCGATGACGTTGCAGTCAGCGTGAGAAGGGCGATACCGGGTGCGTCTGGCGGGGGTGCCGACGGACGCTGCAATCAGATCGTGATCCTCAAGATCGGGAAGAACCTGCCCGGGACGACGCTCGATTCCTTTTCGCCGATTTTTTCAGCGCCGAGCGCCAGATAGAACGGAACCGCATTGGGGTCCGCTTCGATCACGAAGCTTCTGATCCCTCTCGCGGCGCTTTCCCTGCGGACCTCTTCCCACAGTGCCCGGGCGACATCGCGGCCCATGTGGTCGGGATGGACGAACAGCCATCCGGGCGTCGGGCGATCCGATTCCGATGACGCCCGGACCCAGAACCCGATGATTGCCGCGCCGGATTCCGCAACGTATCCGATCGACCCGTCGATCGTCTCCGGCGCAATCGTGAGATCGCTCTGCCACAAGTCGAGCCAGTCCTGCGGATAGCCCCAGTGTGCCTTCGAAATGCGAGCCAGTCGCGTGAGTGCGTCCGCGTCCGCGGCACGGGCAGCGCGTACGGTGAATGCTTGGTGCATCTCGTCTCCTGTAATGGCCGCCCCCTTCGTTGGGGGTATCGCCCGGCTGGCATCGACTCGACGCCGGATTCGAACCTTGCCGACTCGAAGGAAGGCCAGGCTCGGCGCGGCTACGCGACTTGCGATGCATGCCCGGCGGCGACGCGCCAGCCGGCGGAGGATCGGCGCCAGAGCCGAGTATAGGCAAACATGCCGTCGAACGCCGTGCCGTCGAAATGGCCGGCGAGTCTCGCCTTCGTCGTGGTCAGGATCATCTCGCCGATCGCGTATGCGTGTGTTTCCTGCACATCGAGTCTGTCGAGGCGCAGCAGCCTCGCGCGATGCGCGGCCAGGTCGTCCGCCTTCGAGATGACCTGGCCGGTCGGAACGGTGAACACCAGGTCGTCGTCCAGCAACGCATCGAGCGCTTCGACATCGTTGGCCAGCATCGCGGCACGAAGCGCGATTTCACCGGGTTCGATCGCTGTACGGATTGCATCCATTTCACGGCCTCGCATCGTCTCTGAAGGGTTGTGGTTCAGGTCATACCGGCGAGCAACAGCAGCAACGAACATACCGCAGCGACGAATACCGTCTATCGCGCGTTCGACAGCGATTGGCGCCGGACGAGCATCACCGCGCAGATGCCGATCGATGCGATGACGTTGACGGCCGGATAGAACGCGACCGCGACGCTCCACGTGCTCAACGCCAGCAAGGCCAGCGCGTACTTGAGCACGCACAGCGCGAAATACGTGAGGCTCTCGCTCCACGGATCGCGGATCGTCTTGCGGACGGTCGGGCCGAGGCCGGCCAGCTCGATCAGCGTGACCAGACAGATCGAGAGCGTCGGGTCGTCGGTCAGCATCCACAGCGGAATGGCCGACAGGGCCGCGACCAGGAAAAACCAGTCGACGCGTGACCAGCCGGGTTCTCCCCGAAAGATGCTCGCCACCAGCGTCAGGAAGCAGGTAACGGCAATGGCTGCCGTGCACCACGCGGACGGCCCGGCCCCCGCGACGAACTGGCCGGCAGCCGCGATCGCCGTGACGACCGACCACACGAGCCAGGTGAACGGATGCGGGCGAACCGTGCGCCGGTAGATGGCGAGCGCATACGGAATCGCCGCCAGCAAAGACACGGCCGTTCCGATCACGCCAAAGATCGAAGCGGCGCCCTGATCGACACTTGTCATCGACGCATCCTCGTTCGTGCAGGCCGACCAGTATGTGGTCGGATGGGCTGGGGCGCAATGCCGTACCGGCCAGGGGGGGGCGCTGCAGGTGTCGCGTCGCTTTGCACGGAACGCCGACGCGATCGCACGCAAACAAACGGCACCGGGTTTGCGGCGTGGCAGGAAAACCCACTGCACGACCGCGGAATGAATAGAAATAACCTCTTCAATGAGAAGAAAAACTGTTCTTTCAAATCTCTTTTTGACGACCGACAGTTTGCCAACCGGACGACTGCGGCGATGCGCGGCGGTCATGGGCATCGGTCGTGCCCGCTGGCGTCTTTCGTCGGGTCGAGTTCAGGCGCAGAACAACGCATAAACGCCTGGTCGTCAAAACGGAGTCTCGAATGAACCCAACTTCAGCAGAAAACCATCAGCACGCGGACTGGAGACGTCTCGCGGCGCAAGTGGTCCCGAGAACACTCGCGCATATCGGCGGGCGCGGCGTGCCGGCTCGAAGCGGCCGGACGTTCGCCGCGATCGATCCGGCGACGGAGGCCGTCATCGCGGAAGTCGCGTCGTGCGATGCACCGGACATCGACGATGCTGTGCGTGCCGCGCGTCACGCGTTCGAATCCGGCGTCTGGTCACGTTGCGCGCCGGCCGAGCGCAAGCGCGTGCTGTGCCGGCTCGGCGAACTCATCGCAGCGCACGGCGTGGAGCTCGCGTTGCTCGACTCGCTCAACATGGGCAAGCGCGTGGCGGATGCGTTCAGCATCGACGTGCCCGCCGCGGGCGGCCTGTTCAGCTGGTACGGTGAAGCCGTCGACAAGCTGCATGGCGAAGTCGCGTCGACCGATCCCGGCAACCTCGCGATCGTCACGCGCGAACCGTTGGGCGTGGTCGGTGCCGTGGTGCCGTGGAATTTTCCGCTCGACATGGTCGCGTGGAAGGTGGCGCCGGCGCTGGCGGCGGGCAACAGCGTCGTGTTGAAGCCGGCGGAGCAATCGCCGCTGTCCGCGTTGCGGCTCGCGGAACTGGCGCTCGAGGCCGGCCTGCCGCCGGGCGTGCTGAACGTCGTGCCGGGCTACGGCGAAACCGCGGGGCGTGCGCTCGGGCTGCATCCCGACGTGGACGTGCTCGCCTTCACCGGATCGACGGCCGTCGGCAAGAAATTCCTCGAGTACGCCGCGCAATCGAACATGAAGCAGGTGTGGCTCGAGTGCGGCGGCAAGAGCCCGAACCTGGTCTTCGACGATACGGACGATCTCGACCTGGCCGCCCGCAAGGCGTGCTTCGGCATTTTCTTCAACCAGGGCGAGGTGTGTTCCGCCAACTCTCGGCTGCTGGTCCAGCGTTCGATTCACGATGCGTTCGTCGACCGGCTGATTGCGCACGCCGCCGCGTTCATGCCGGGCGATCCGCTCGATCCGTCGAGCGGGATGGGCGCAATCGTCGACGAGCAACAGCATCGGCGCGTGCGCGAGTGGATCGCTCGCGGCCGCGATAGTGCGACGCTCGCGATCGGCGGAGGCGCGCCGCGCGTCGACGGCAAGGGCTACTTCATCGAGCCGACGATCTTCATCGACGTGAAGCACGACGACGCCATCGCACGCGAGGAGATCTTCGGGCCGGTGCTGTCGGTGCTGGCGTTCGACACCGAGGACGAGGCCATCCGGCTCGCGAACGACTCGATTTATGGGCTGGCCGCATCGCTCTGGACCGGCAGCCTGTCGCGTGCGCACCGCGTATCCGGGCGGCTGCGTGCCGGCACGGTGTCCGTCAACACGGTCGATGCGCTGAGCGCGCAGACGCCGTTCGGCGGGTTCCGCCAGTCGGGCTTCGGCCGCGATCTTTCGCTGCATGCGATCGACAAGTACACGGGCCTCAAGACAACCTGGATCAGTTACTGATTCGACGCGGCGGCCCGCATGCGGTTGCGCCGCGCAACACGACAACGCTTTTCATCCACACAACGAACCGGAGACTCGCCCATGAATGCGCCCAACTTTCCGCATCGTACGACGCAGGACTATCAACGCAGCGACGCCGCCCATCACCTGCATGCGTTCGTCGACCAGAAGGCGCTGAACGAGGAAGGCGCGCGCGTGATGGTGCGCGGCGAAGGTATCCATCTATGGGACAACGACGGCAACCGCTACCTGGACGGCATGTCCGGGCTGTGGTGCACCAACGTCGGCTATGGGCGGCCGGAGCTGGTCGACGCCGCCGCGCGGCAGATGAAGGAACTGTCCTACTACAACATGTTCTTTCATACGACGCACCCGTCGGTGATCGAACTGTCGGAGCGGCTGTTCGCGCTGCTCGGCAATCGCTTCAGTCATGTGGTGTATACCAATTCGGGATCCGAATCGAATGAAGTGCTGATTCGCACCGTGCGGCGATTCTGGGACGTGATGGGCAAGCCGCAGAAGAAGGTGCTGATCGGCCGCGTGAACGGTTATCACGGGTCGACGGTGGGCAGCGCATCGCTGGGCGGCATGGCGTTCATGCATGAAATGGGCGACCTGCCGATTCCGAACATCACGCACGTGGACGAACCGTACTGGTACGCGAATGGCGGCGACCTGAGCCCCGAGGCATTCGGCAAGCAGGCGGCGCTGTCGCTCGAGCGCAAGATCCTCGAGATCGGCGCTGAGCGCGTGGCCGCGTTCGTCGCGGAGCCGTTCCAGGGTGCGGGCGGGATGATTTTCCCGCCGGACGGCTACTGGCAGGAAATCGAGCGCATCTGCCGCCAGTACGACGTGCTGCTCTGTGCGGATGAAGTGATCGGCGGGTTCGGCCGTACCGGTGAGTGGTTCGCGCACCGTCACTTCGGCTTCGAACCGGACCTGATCTGCATGGCCAAGGGGCTGACCTCGGGCTACGTGCCGATGGGCGGGCTGATCATGAGCCGGCGCATCGGCGATGCGCTGGTCGACAAGGGGGGGGTCTACGCGCACGGGCTGACCTATTCGGGGCACCCGGTCGCGGCCGCCGTCGCACTGGCCAATCTCGACGTGCTCGAGCGCGAGGGTCTTGTCGAGCGGACGAAGACGGATACCGGGCCGTACCTGCAGAAGGCGCTGCGCGACGCGTTCGGCAATCATCCGCTCGTCGGCGAGATCCAGGGTGTGGGCGCGGTCGGCGCGATCCAGTTCGCGAAGAACAAGGCGACGCGCGAGCGCTTTGCGAACGAGGCCGACCTGACCTGGCACAGCCGGACGGTAGGGTTCGAACTCGGCGCGATCGTGCGTTCGACGAACGGCCGACTGATCGTTGCGCCGCCGCTGGTGATCGATCACGCGCAAATCGATGAACTGGTCGACACGATGCGCAAGGCCGTGGATGCCACCGCGCGCGAAGTGCTCGGGATCGACTGCTGACGGATTGAGCGACGCGCTTCCGTCCGATGAAAGTCGGGCGGGAGCGGATCGAACCACGGGGCCCGCTGCGTGCTGCCACCGCAGCGGCAATTCGACAAGTTGAAGACCGGGCGTCGTGGCCGGTGGTCGCGATAGGGCGATGTGCCGCCGACTGCATATTGGTAAGGAATGCAAATAGTATGACCGGCGTATTCGAAGCACGCGCGTTTTTGCGCCGGCCACGTATTCCCGGTCACTTTTCAGCCCCCGAATCCACGAACATCACAACAGAAACAAGGAGACGAAATGAGTCAGGGCGAGTCCATTGCTCATCTCGAGGAAAGCACCATCCAGCCGATTCCGCTGACCGAGCGGCACGGCAGCGCGAAGGATCTGTTCACGATCTGGTTCGGGTCGAACATCATGATGCTGACGATCGTCACCGGATCGCTCGCGACCACGGTGTTCAAGCAGCCGTTCTGGTGGGCGGCGCTCGCCACGCTGGTCGGCAGCCTGGTCGGCGCGGTGTTCATGGCGTTGCATTCCGCGCAGGGGCCGCAGCTTGGCGTGCCGCAGATGATCCAGACCCGCGGGCAGTTCGGGTCGTTCGGCGCGCTGCTCGTGGTCGGGCTGGTCGTCGTGATGTACGTGGGCTTCTTCGCGTCGAACTGCGTGTTCGGCGGGCAGGCGCTGCATAGCCTGAATGCCGACATTCCGCTCGACGCGGGCGTCGCGGTGATCGGCCTGATCAGCCTGCTCGGATCGATCTACGGCTACAAGCTGATCCACGCGTATGCGCGACTCTTGAGCTGGTGCTCGGGCAGCGTGCTCGTGCTGGCGTTCGTGTGGATCATCTTCGTGCACGGACTGCCCGCCGATACGTTCTCGAAGCATTCGCTGAACCTGTCGGGCTTCCTGGGCGCGATGTCGGTCGCCGCGCTGTGGCAGATCGCCTATGCGCCTTACGTGTCGGACTATTCGCGCTACCTGCCGCCCGATACCGGGCCGCGCACGGCGTTCTGGTCGAGTTACTGGGGCTGCGTGCTCGGTTCGTTCTTCCCGATGCTGCTCGGTTGCCTGGTGGGGCTCGCGACGCCCGACGGCAATGTCGTGAGCGGCCTCACGGGCCTCACGCAAGGCATCAGCGTGCTCGTGATCGTCGTGCTGTCGTTCGGCATCGCGGCCAGCAATGCGATGGAACTGTATTGCGGCGCGCTGTCGGCCATCACCGTGCTGCAGACGCTCTTTCCGTCGTGGTCGGGCAAGGCGCGTGCGCGGGCGATCACCGCGATCGTTCTGTGCGGCATCGCGCTCGCGATCGCGCTGTTCGGGCAGGACAATTTCCTCGCCGGTTACACGAACTTCATCCTGCTGCTGCTGTACGTGCTCGTGCCGTGGACCGCGATCAATCTCGTCGACTATTACCTCGTGTGTCACGGCGAGTACGACGTCGATTCGTTCTTCAGGCAGGACGGCGGCATCTACGGACGCTTCAATACGATCGCCGTTGGCTCGTATTTCATCGGCATCGCCGCGCAGGCGCCGTTCATGGCGACCGATCTCTATACGGGAGAACTGGCAAGCCGGCTCGGCGGCGCGGACGTGTCGTGGATCGTCGGTTTGTCGCTGACGTCGCTCGTCTACTACGCGGGATGCAAGCTGTTCTCGCGGCCGCTGCAGGGTATCGCGTGAGCGTTTTCGTGTCGGTCGGGCATTCGGTGTTGACGACTGCCCGCCGCATCATTCGTTCGCCACCCCCGGCTCCCCCTCCGCCGCATGCACGTCCCGCCGGAACGCACCCGGGCTCGTGCCCGTCCATTTACGGAATGCGCGATGAAACGCGCTCGGCTCGGTGAAGCCGAGCTCGGCCGCGATCTCCGCGACGCTGAGCGCATTGCCGTGCAGCAGCGACTGGGCCAGCGCGCCGCGCAGCTCGTCCTTGATTGCCGCGAAGCTTTGCCCTTCGCTGCGCAGCCGACGCCGCAGCGTCGCGGGCGTCGTGCCGAGGCGCACGGCCAGCGTATCGAAGTCGGGCCACTCCGCGGCCGGTAGCGTCTTCAGCTGCGCGCGCGTTTTCGCGACCCAGCCCGTGTCGTGGCGGTAGCGGACGAGCAGGTTGCCGGGCGCGCCGCGCAGGAAGGTCTTCAGCGCCTGCTCGGAGCGGATCGTCGGCAGCGCGAGGTACGCGGCGTTGAATGCGAGCCGGCTGTCGGGCCGGTCGAAATGCACGGGCACGCCGAAGAACTGGTGATAGTCGCTGCGCTGGTCGGGGCTCGGGCACGCGAAGTCGATGCGCTGCAGCGGGATGCGCCGGCCGATCAGCCAGCACGCGACGCCGAGCAGGATCAGCCAGAACGTGCGGTACGCGAACGCCGGGTAGGGCGCGCCCGTCTGCGTCAGCACGATCTGCGCCTGCCCGTCGGCCACGACGAGCTCGCCATGCGGCTCGTCCAGCACCACGCGCAGGAACTGCAGCGCGCGTCGCAGCGCCTTGTCGAGCGTGCCGGCGTGCAGCACCGCGTGGCACAGCAGCGTGAAGCTGCCGCGCCGCATCGGGCGGGCGGCGAGGCCAAAGAATTCGTCGTCGAGCGCAGCGGCGATCGCGAGCCAAAGCCGGCCGTACTGCTGCGGCGTGACGGGCTCGCGCACGGCGGCCGGCAGGCCGGCGGCGCGCAGCACGGCCTCGACCGGAAGGCCTTGCCGGCGCAGGCACGCGAGCGCGTCGTCGACGAAATCCGGCGAAATCATCTGCGGCCCCATTTTCCTGCATCCTCCCGACATGGCAAAAGCGATCACGATTCTAGATTCGGTTTGTCATTGATTGCAATGTACGGGCTGTCTACTATCGAACTATCCCCGACGCGCCCCTGGCTCGCCGGCGGCCATAACGCACAGGAGACACGCATGTCTGATGGAGCTACCGCCCGCGCGGTGCCGGCCTACGCCGACGCCGTGGCCCGGTTCAGTATCGAGACCGCCGCGCAGCAACTGCACGGCGACCTGGAGCGCGGCCTGAACGCGTGCGTGGAATGCTGCGACCGCCACGCATCGGCGGACGCGATCGCGCTCGACTGGATCGATGCCGGCGGCCAGCACCATCGCTACACGTTCGCGCAGATGAAGGCGCTGTCGGCGCGCGTCGCGAACCTGCTGGTCGCGCAGGGCGTGAAGCCGGGCGACGTGGTGGCGGGCCTGTTGCCGCGCACACCTGAACTCGTCGCGACGATCCTCGGCACGTGGCGCGCGGGCGCCGTCTACCAGCCGCTGTTCACCGCATTCGGCCCGAAAGCGATCGAGCACCGGCTGCGCATGAGCGACGCGCGCCTGGTCGTGACCAACGTCGCGAATCGCGCGAAGCTCGACGAGATCGCCGATTGCCCGATCGTTGCGACGGTGCGCGAGCCGGGTGAAGCGCTGCCGGAACACGACATCGATTTCCGCGCGGCGCTCGATGCGCAGTCCGACGCGTTCGAGCCGGTGCCGCGCAAGGGCACGGACCTGTTCATGATGATGTCGACGTCGGGTACGACGGGTTTGCCGAAAGGCGTGCCGGTACCGCTGCGCGCGCTGCTCGCGTTCGGCGCATACATGCGCGACGCGGTGGACCTGCGTGCCGGCGACCGGTTCTGGAACATCGCCGATCCGGGCTGGGCATACGGCCTCTATTACGCGATCACGGGCCCGCTGCTGCTCGGCCACGCGACGACGCTCTACGAAGGCGGTTTCACGGTCGACAGCACGTACGACGTGATCGAACGCCTCGGGATCACGAGCCTCGCCGGCTCGCCGACGGCGTACCGGATGCTGATGGCGGCCGGCACGGACGCGGCGGCGCGGCTGAAGGGCAAGCTGCGCGTGGTGAGCAGCGCGGGCGAACCGTTGAATCCGGAAGTCGTGCGCTGGTTCGACGCGGCGCTCGGCGCGCCGATCTACGATCACTACGGCCAGACCGAACTCGGGATGGTCGTGAACAATCACCACGGCCTCGCGCATGCGGTCCACGCCGGGTCGGCCGGCTTGGCGATGCCCGGCTACCGCGTCGCGGTGCTCGACGACGCGAGCCGCGAGCTCGGCCCCGGCGAGCCGGGCAACCTCGCGATCGACATCGCACGCTCGCCGCTGCTGTGGTTCCACGGCTACTGGCAGCAGGACACGCCGGCGATCGCGGGCGGTTATTACCGGACCGGCGACAACGTCGAGCTGGAGCCGGACGGCACCGTGAGCTTCATCGGCCGCGCGGACGACGTGATCACGTCGTCCGGCTACCGGATCGGCCCGTTCGACGTGGAAAGCGCGCTGATCGAGCATCCGGCCGTGAGCGAAGCCGCCGTCATCGGCGTGCCCGACGCGGAGCGCACGGAGATCGTCAAGGCGTTCGTCGTGCTGTCGAAAGACTACGACGGCACGCCGGCGCTGGCCGAGGAACTGAGCCTGCACGTGAAGCGGCGGCTGTCCGCTCACGCCTATCCGCGCGCGATCGACTTCGTCGACGCGCTGCCGAAAACCCCGAGCGGCAAGATCCAGCGCTTCGTATTGCGCAAGATGGAAGCCGAGAAGGCCGCTCAACCCTGAACACAACCTGTACGGACTGCGAATGGAAATCAAGGATCGCGTTTTTCTGATCACGGGCGCCGGTTCCGGCCTCGGCGCCGCGGTGGCGCGCATGGTGGTCGCGGAAGGCGGCAAGGCCGTGCTGCTGGACGTCAACGAAGAGGCCGGTGCGGGCCTCGCGCACGAGCTTGGCACGGCCGCACGCTTCGTGAAGACCGACGTGACGAGCGAAGCCGATGGGCAGGCGGCCGTCGCCGCCGCGCGTGACGCGTTCGGCCGCATCGACGCGCTCGTCAACTGCGCGGGCGTCGCGCCGGGCGAGAAGGTGGTGGGCCGCGACGGCCCGCACTCGCTCGACCGTTTCGCACGCGCGGTGTCGATCAATCTGGTCGGCACGTTCAACATGATCCGGCTGGCCGCCGACGCGATGTCGAAGCAGGAGCCCAATGCGGAAGGCGAGCGCGGCGTGGTCGTCAACACCGCGTCGGTCGCGGCGTTCGACGGGCAGATCGGGCAGGCCGCGTATGCGGCGTCGAAGAGCGGCGTGGTGGGCATGACGCTGCCGATCGCGCGCGAACTCGCGCGGTTCGGCATTCGCGTGGTGACGGTCGCGCCGGGCATCTTCGCGACGCCGATGATGGCCGGCATGCCGCAGGACGTGCAGGACGCGCTCGGCAAGAGCGTGCCGTTCCCGCCGCGGCTCGGCCGCCCGGAAGAATTTGCGGCGCTGGTGCGCCACATCGCCGAGAACACGATGCTGAACGGCGAAGTCATCCGTCTCGATGGCGCGTTGCGCATGGCACCGCGCTGACACTGGAGGAAGCGAATCATGACGACTCAGGATCCGATCGTAATCGTGGGTATGGCGCGTACGCCGATGGGTGGCTTTCAGGGTGACCTGGCGGCCGCGAGCGCGAGCGACCTCGGCGCGGTAGCGATTCGCGCGGCGCTCGAGCGCGCGAACGTGCCGGCCGAGCGCATCGATGAAATCGTGTTCGGCTGCGTGCTGCCGGCGGGCCAGGGCCAGGCGCCGGCGCGGCAGGCCGCGCTGAAGGCCGGGCTGCCGCTCGCGGCGGGCGCGACCACGGTCAACAAGATGTGCGGCTCGGGGATGAAGGCCGCGATGTTCGCGCACGACCTGCTGCTGGCGGGCTCGGCAGGCGTGGCCGTCGCGGGCGGGATGGAGAGCATGACGAATTCGCCGTACCTGCTGCCGAAGGCGCGCGCGGGGATGCGCATGGGTCACGGGCAGGTGCTCGATCACATGTTCCTCGACGGGCTCGAGGACGCGTACGAGAAGGGCCGCCTGATGGGCACGTTCGCCGAGGATTGCGCGCAGGCGTACCAGTTCACGCGCGAGGCGCAGGATGCGTTCGCGATCGCATCGTTGACGCGCGCGCAACGGGCGATCGCCGATGGGCATTTCGTATCGGAGATCGCACCGGTGACCGTGAAGGCCGGCAAGACCGAAACGGTCGTGTCGATCGACGAACAGCCGGGCAAGGCGAAGCTCGACAAGATCCCGACGCTGAAGGCTGCGTTCCGCGATGGCGGCACGGTGACGGCCGCGAATGCGTCGTCGATCTCGGACGGCGCGGCCGCGCTCGTGATGATGCGCCGCTCGGAAGCGGAGCGCCTGGGCCTCACGCCGAAGGCCGTGATCGTCGGGCATTCGACCTACGCGGACAAGCCGGGCCTGTTCGCGACCGCGCCGATCGGCGCGCTGCGCAAGCTGTCGGAGAAGACTAGCTGGAACCTGCGCGACGTCGATCTGTTCGAGATCAACGAAGCGTTCGCGGTGGTGCCGATGGCCGCGATGCGCGACCTCGACCTGCCGCATGAAAAGGTCAACGTGCACGGCGGCGCGTGTGCGCTCGGGCATCCGATCGGGGCATCGGGGGCGCGCGTGATGGTGACGCTGCTGGCCGCGCTCGAAACGTATGGGATGAAGCGCGGCGTCGCGTCGCTGTGCATCGGCGGTGGCGAGGCGACGGCGATCGCGATCGAGCGCGTCGTGTAACGCATCGCGCGACGCATCGCGCGGCGCATCACGCGGTGTCCGCATGCGGCGGCGCGTACGACGGGTATCGCACGGGAAACACCGGTGCGATACCCGATTTGCTTTTGGCGGATCGCGTTGCCGCGCTACGCCTTTGCCTCCGGCGACACCGCCCCGCACGCGCGAATCACGAGCTGCACGACCTGCTCGGTCTTCTCGTCGTACGCCTTCTGCGTGAACGTGCGCTTGCCGCTCAGCGCGCGGATCTGCGCGTCGAAATCCGCGTAGTGCTGCGTGGTGGCCCAGATCAGGTACATCAGCGCATGCGCGTCGATCGGCGCGAGCAGCCCGCGCGCGATCCAGCCGTCGATGACCTTCACGCGCGTATCGAACCACGGCTTCACGCGTTCCGACAGGATGTCCTGCATGTGCTCCGCACCGTGGATGATCTCGTTGGCCCAGACCTTCGAGCCGAGCGGGCGCCGCCGCGACAGCGCCATCTTCGCGCGCACGTAGCCGCTGATCGCTACCACCGGATCGTCGTCGGCCTCGAATGTACCGGCCGCGCGATGCCAGTCCTCGAACAGGTCGTCGAGCACGCGGCGGTACAACGCAAGCTTCGTCGGGAAGTAGTAATGCAGGTTGGCTTTCGGCAGGCCGGCGCGCTCCGCGATCATCGCGGTACTCGCGCCGTCGAGCCCGCGTTCCGCGAACACGGCCTCCGCGCAGGCGAGCAGATGCGCTTCGTTGGACTCGCGGATGTGCGCCTTGCGTCGCCGCAAAGGCGCGGGCGTTTCGTCGCTGTCGGTGGCTGCGGTTGCCGACTGGTCATGTCTCATCGTTGCCCTCGCGCGGCGGGCATGCCGCGTTGGGCTTCATTCTAGCCGCTGATTCGCATCGAACGCACGCGTACCGATCTCGCGCAGTCATCGCCATGCTGCGTTGCGATGGCACGTTTCTCGCTCCATTCGTTCACGCAAGAAAGAGATTGATTTGGTCATTTTGATCGTCTAAAACCTGTCCAATCGGACAGGATTCGACGAGCGGTGGAAACCTTCAGCCCGATTCGTCGGACGATCTTCGCGAACGATCAGGGCATGCACCGCGCTTGGGCGGCGTTGCCCCGAAACAGGCATGACACGCACCGGCACAGACCGGGCTGACGACATCACCGACCCCACAGGAGCGATACGAATGAACGCGGTATCGGAAACAGTGAAGCGGGCAGCTTTCGACACGTCGATCAAGGTCGACGGCAAGCGGTTGTGGGACAGCCTGATGGAAGTCGCGAAGATCGGCGCGACGCCGAAGGGCGGCGTGTGCCGCCTCGCGCTGACCGATCTCGACAAGGCCGGCCGCGACCTGATCGTCGGCTGGGCGAAGGCCGCCGGCTGCACGGTGACGGTCGATACGATGGGCAACGTGTTCATGCGCCGCGCGGGCCGCGTGGCCGATGCGGCGCCGGTCGTCACGGGCTCGCACGCGGATTCGCAGCCGACCGGCGGCCGCTTCGACGGCATCTATGGCGTGCTCGGCGGCCTCGAGGTGATTCGCAGTCTCAACGATCACGGCATCGAGACCGAGCATCCGGTCGAGGTCGTGATCTGGACCAACGAGGAAGGTTCACGCTTCGCGCCGGCGATGGTCGCCTCCGGCGTGTTCGCGGGGGTGTTTTCGCTCGAATACGGGTTGTCGCGCAAGGATGTGGACGGCAAGACGATCGGCGAGGAACTGGCGCGGATCGGCTATGCAGGTGACGTGCCCTGCGGCGGACGCAAGCTGCACGCGGCGTTCGAACTGCATATCGAGCAGGGGCCGATTCTCGAAGCGGAGTGCAAGACGATCGGCGTCGTGACCGACGCGCAGGGGCAGCGCTGGTACGAGATCACGTTCACGGGCCAGGAAGCCCACGCGGGGCCGACGCCGATGCCGCGGCGGCGCGATGCGCTGCTCGGCGCGTCGCGCGTGGTCGATCTCGTCAACCGGATCGGCCTCGATCACGCGCCGTTCGGCTGCGCGACGGTCGGCATGATGCAGGTCTACCCGAACTCGCGCAACGTGATTCCGGGCCGCGTGTTCTTCACCGTCGATTTCCGTCATCCGGACGACGCGGTGCTCGCGAAGATGGATGCCGCGTTGCGCGAAGGTGTGGCGCGCATCGCGGGCGAGATCGGGCTCGAGACCGAACTCGAGCAGATTTTCTATTACAAGCCGGTCGCGTTCGACGCGGCCTGCGTCGAAGCCGTGCGCAGCGCGGCCGATCGCTTCGGCTTCTCGCATCGCGACATCGTGTCGGGTGCCGGCCACGATGCGTGCTACCTCGCGCAGGTCGCGCCGACGTCGATGGTGTTCGTGCCGTGTGTCGACGGCATCAGCCACAACGAGATCGAGGACGCGACGCCCGCCTGGATCGAGGCCGGTGCGAACGTGCTGCTGCACGCGATGCTGTCGCACGCATGCGAGCCGGCTTCATGACACAGAGACCGTAGCAGTCGGCAGGCTGCCCAACGCCTGACAGCCTGACCGTAGCATGCCTAATAACGACCGCCCCGACTGTGCATTCGCAGCCGACGGGGGACGGCTTTGTCTCCACCCAGTCGAAGGAACGCGTATGACCACCCAGCCAACCGGCGATATCGCCGCGCATCGCCTGTCGTCCACGCAACTCTCGTGCGAATTCGCCGATATCGCGCCGCTGCTCGATCCGACTGCCGCCGCGGCCGCCGCCAGCCGCTGCCATTACTGCTACGACGCGCCGTGCGTGCAGGCTTGCCCGACGCAGATCGACATTCCGAGCTTCATCCGCAAGATCGGCAACGGCAACCTGAAGGGGGCCGCGACCGACATCTTGTCGGCGAATCCGCTCGGCGGGATGTGCGCCCGCGTGTGTCCGACCGAGATCCTGTGCGAAGGCGCATGCGTGCGCAACCACCAGGATGCGCAGCCGGTCTCGATCGGCGCGCTGCAGCGGCATGCGACCGACTGGGCGATGGAGACCGGCGCGGTGCGCTTCACGCGCGCGCCCGACACGGGCCGCCATGTCGCGGTGGTCGGCGCGGGGCCGGCCGGGCTCGCATGCGCGCACCGGCTCGCGCTCGCCGGGCACCGCGTCACGCTGTTCGACGCGCGCCCGAAGGGCGGCGGCCTCAACGAATACGGGATCGCCGCGTACAAGACCGTCGACGATTTCGCGCAGCGTGAAGTCGAGTGGCTGCTGTCGGTGGGCGGCATCACGTTGAAAACCGGCGTCGCGCTCGGCCGCGACATCACGCTCGACGCACTGCGCGAGCAGCACGACGCGGTGTTTCTCGCGATGGGCCTCGGCGGCGTGCGTGCGCTGTCGATCGACGGCGAGCAACTGAACGGCGTGATGAACGCGGTCGATTTCATCGTGCAGGTGCGGCAGGCCGATGCGCTGGAGAACGTGGCGGTCGGGCGGCGCGTGGTGGTGATCGGCGGCGGCAATACGGCCATCGATGCGGCGGTGCAGAGCCGCAAGCTCGGCGCCGAGCGCGTGACGATGGTGTACCGGCGCGGCGTGGAGGCGATGAGCGCGACGTGGGCCGAGCGCGAGTTCGCGCAGAAGAGCGGCGTCACGCTCGTCACGCACGCGAAGCCGGTGCGCATCGCGGGTGAGAACGGGCAGGTGACGGGTGTCGAGTTCGAGGCGGCATTGGGCGAGCGCTTCACCGTCGAGGCGGACATGGTGCTGAAGGCGATCGGCCAGACGCTGGTGCCGGACGCCATCGACGCCGCGTTGCTGACCGCGGACGGCGCGCGCATCGCGGTGGACGCCGACGGGCGCACCGCATGGCCCGACGTGTGGGCCGGCGGCGACTGCGCGGCGACGGGCGGCGTCGACCTCACGGTGCAGGCCGTGCAGGACGGCAAGCGCGCGGCCGCGTCGATCGACGCGACGCTCGCGCAGCGCGACGCGAAGGCCGCGTGACCGCACGACGCGCGTCACGCACCACGATCACAACGAACACGACCCCACTCTCACGGAGCCGAACATGGCCGACCTTCGCTGCACCATCGCGGGCATCACTTCGCCGAATCCCTTCTGGCTGGCGTCCGCGCCGCCGACCGACAAGGCCTACAACGTGAACCGCGCGTTCGAAGCGGGCTGGGGCGGCGTCGTCTGGAAGACGCTCGGGCTCGATCCGCACGTCGTCAACGTCAGTTCGCGCTATGGCGCGGTGCAGTGGAACGGCCAGCGCATCGCGGGGCTGAACAACATCGAGCTGATCACCGACCGTCCGCTCGACGTGAACCTGAGAGAGATCGCGCAGGTGAAGCGCGACTGGCCGGACCGCGCGCTGATCGTATCGCTGATGGTGCCGTGCAACGAGCGCGACTGGAAATGGATCCTGCCGCTCGTCGAGGATACGGGCGCCGACGCGGTCGAGCTGAACTTCGGCTGCCCGCACGGGATGAGCGAGCGCGGGATGGGCGCGGCGGTCGGGCAGGTCCCCGAATATGTGGAGATGGTCACGCGCTGGGTGAAGGAAGGCACGAAGCTGCCGTGCCTCGTGAAGCTCACGCCGAACATCAGCGACATCCGGATGGGCTCGCGTGCCGCGTACAAGGGCGGCGCGGACGGCGTGTCGCTGATCAACACGATCAACTCGATCGTCGCGGTCGATCTCGACCACATGGCGCCGATGCCGATGGTCGACGGCAAGGGCACGCACGGCGGCTATTGCGGCCCGGCGGTCAAGCCGATCGCACTGAACATGGTCGCGGAGATCGCGCGCGACCCGGAAACGCCGAACCTGCCGATCTCGGGCATCGGCGGCATCTCGTCATGGCGCGACGCGGCGGAGTTCATGGTGCTCGGCGCCGGCAGCGTGCAGGTGTGCACCGCCGCGATGCATTACGGATTCCGGATCGTGTCGGACCTGGCCGACGGGTTGTCGAACTGGATGGACGAGAAGGGCTACGCGACGCTCGACGACATCCGCGGCCGCGCGGTGCCGAACGTGACCGACTGGAAATACCTGAACCTGAAGTACGACATCAAGGCGCGCATCGACCAGGACCGCTGCATCCAGTGCGGGCTGTGCCATATCGCATGCGAGGACACGTCGCACCAGGCGATCACCGCGACGAAGGACGGCGTGCGCCACTTCGAAGTGGTCGATTCGGAATGCGTCGGGTGCAATCTTTGCATGCATGTGTGCCCGGTCGAGCAATGCATCACGATGGAGCGTGTCGATTCGGGCGACTACGCGAACTGGACCACGCATCCGAACAATCCGGCAAGCGCGGAGGTGGGGGCGAGTGCAGGCGCGGCGGCCCCCGAGAAGCACGCGAAGAAGGCTGCTTGACGGCGTCCGGCGACGCAGGCCATCCTGCATCGCCGCCTTTCGTTCCACCCGGGCCGGCATCGAACGATGCCGGAGTTGACGTTTTCGTGGGGTGAGTCAGATGAATCACGCAGCGAATCCCGCCGATTCCGATCGCGCCGCGGCGCAGGGCGGCAGCCTGTACAACGACGACCTCGCGCCGACGACGCCGGCGCAGCGCACGTGGAAGTGGTATCACTTCGCGGCGCTGTGGGTCGGGATGGTGATGAACATCGCGTCGTACATGCTGGCGGCCGGGTTGATCCAGGAAGGCATGTCGCCATGGCAGGCGGTGATGACCGTGCTGCTCGGCAACCTGATCGTGCTCGTGCCGATGCTGCTGATCGGCCATGCGGGCGCGAAGCATGGGATTCCTTACGCGGTGCTCGTGCGCGCGTCGTTCGGCACGCAGGGCGCGAAGTTGCCGGCGCTGTTGCGGGCGATCGTCGCGTGCGGCTGGTACGGGATCCAGACCTGGCTCGGCGGCAGTGCGATCTATACGCTGCTGAACATCCTCACCGGCAACGCGCTGCACGGCGCGGCGCTGCCGGTCATGGGCATCGGGTTCGGGCAGCTCGCGTGCTTCCTCGTGTTCTGGGCGCTGCAGCTCTACTTCATCTGGCACGGCACCGATTCGATCCGCTGGCTCGAGAGCTGGTCCGCGCCGATCAAGGTCGTGATGTGCGTGGCGCTCGTCTGGTGGGCGACGTCGAAGGCGGGCGGCTTCGGGACGATGCTGTCGGCCCCGTCGCAGTTCGCGGCGGGCGGCAAGAAGGCCGGGCTGTTCTGGGCGACTTTCTGGCCGGGGCTGACCGCGATGGTCGGCTTCTGGGCGACGCTCGCGCTGAACATCCCCGACTTCACGCGCTTCGCGCATTCGCAGCGCGACCAGATGATCGGGCAGTCGATCGGGCTGCCGTTGCCGATGGCGCTGCTGTCGGTGGTATCGGTCGTCGTGACGTCGGCGACCGTCGTGATCTACGGCAACGCGATCTGGGATCCGATCGACCTGACGAGCCGGATGACGGGCATCGGCGTGGGCATCGCGCTCGTGATCCTCACGCTCGACACGATGTGCTGCAACCTCGCCGCGAATCTCGTCGGCCCGGCCTACGACTTCTCGAGCCTGTGGCCGAAGGCGATCTCGTATCGCACCGGCGGGATGATCACCGCGACGATCGCGATCGTGATGATGCCGTGGAAGATCCTCGCGACGACGGACGGCTACATCTTCACCTGGCTCGTCGGCTATTCGGCGCTGCTCGGCCCCGTGGCGGGGATCCTGATGGTCGACTACTTCCTGATTCGCGGCACGCGGCTCGACACGCGCGCGCTGTTCGACGAGCGCGGCGGCTTCAGCTACGCGCGCGGCTGGAACCCGGCCGCGCTGGCCGCGCTCGCGGTCGGCGTGCTGCCGAACCTGCCCGGCTTCCTGCATACGGCCTTTCCGGCGTCGTTTCCGAACGTGCCGGCATTCTTCAACACGCTTTACACGTACGCGTGGTTCGTCGGCCTCGTGCTGGCGTCGTGCGTGTACGGCACCTGGATGAAGTGGCGCGCCGGACAGCACGCGCAGGTCGCGAGCGCCTGATGCGGCACCCGACAATCAACGAGGAGGCAACCCCATGGCAATCCTGATTCGTGGCGGCACCGTGGTCGATGCGGACCGTTCCTACCGCGCGGACGTGCTCTGCGCAGCCCCGGAGGACGGCGGCGCGATCCTGCAGATCGCCGAGCAGATCGACGCACCGGCCGGCGCGACCGTCGTCGATGCGCACGGCCAGTACGTGATGCCGGGCGGCATCGATCCGCATACGCACATGGAACTGCCGTTCATGGGCACGACCGCGAGCGACGATTTCTACTCGGGCACGGCCGCCGGGCTGGCGGGCGGCACGACGAGCATCATCGACTTCGTGATCCCGAGCCCGAAGCAGCCGCTGATGGATGCGTTCCACGCGTGGCGGGGCTGGGCCGAGAAGGCGGCTGCCGATTACGGCTTCCACGTGGCCGTGACGTGGTGGGACGAGAGCGTGCACCGCGACATGGGCACGCTCGTGCGCGAACACGGCGTGTCGAGCTTCAAGCACTTCATGGCGTACAAGAACGCGATCATGGCCGACGACGAGGTGCTCGTGAACAGCTTCTCGCGTGCGCTCGAACTCGGCGCGTTGCCGACCGTGCACGCGGAAAACGGCGAGCTGGTGTTCCAGTTGCAGAAGGCGCTGCTCGCACGCGGGATGACGGGGCCGGAGGCGCATCCGCTGTCGCGGCCGCCGGAGGTCGAGGGCGAGGCCGCGAACCGTGCGATCCGCATCGCGCAGGTGCTCGGCGTGCCCGTGTATATCGTGCATGTGTCCGCGAAGGACGCGGTCGATGCGATCACCAAAGCGCGCAGCGAAGGGCTGCGCGTGTTCGGCGAGGTGCTGCCGGGCCACCTGGTGATCGACGAGGCCGTCTATCGCGATCCGGACTGGACGCGTGCGGCCGCGCACGTGATGAGCCCGCCGTTCCGCTCGGCCGAACATCGCGAGGCGCTGTGGCGCGGGCTGCAGGCGGGGCAACTGCATACGACGGCGACCGACCACTGCGTGTTCTGCGCATCGCAGAAGGCGATGGGCCGCGACGATTTTACGAAGATCCCGAACGGCTGCGGCGGTGTCGAGGATCGCATGTCGGTGCTGTGGCATCACGGCGTGAATCATGGCCGCATCACGCCGAACGAGTTCGTGCGGATCACGTCGACGAACGCCGCGCAGATCTTCAACCTGTATCCGCGCAAGGGCGCGGTGCAGGTGGGCGCCGATGCCGACCTCGTCGTATGGGACCCGGCCGCGACGAAGACGATCTCGGTGAAGACCCATCATCAGCAGGTCGACTTCAACGTGTTCGAGGGGATGACGGTGCAGGGCGTGGCGACACATACGCTCACGCGCGGCGCACTTGCGTGGGCCGACGGCGATCTGCGCGCCGTGCGCGGCGCGGGCCGCTACCTGAAGCGCCCGCCGGCGGCGAGTTACTACGAGGCCGCGCGGATCGCGAACCGGCTGCGCGAACCGCATCCGGTCGAGCGCGCCGGTTGAACGTTGCGTGTTGCGCGGAGCGTGTCGGTTGGAACGACGCGCCCCGCGCTCGAGCCTGCTTTTCCGTTTGCGCCGGCAGCGCTCCGGCCCGAAGCCATCTCTTTCCATTCCGTCAATTCTCTCAGTATTTGGGAAGAATTGAGCATGATCCCGCCTCTCCCATCGTTCAGTACGTAGAACAACTGAGCAAATCCACGCAACACGCGGTGTCGCGCAAATGCGACCATTTTGTTTGCGTTGTCGACGTGCATACCGGCGAGTAATATCCACCGACGGCGTTGCGCAGGCGTGCCGGGCCGCCCGCCGAACAGTCCAACAACATTGAGAGCAAGGAGTACGAGGTGGATATTCTGCGCAGTCTCCTGGGTATGCTGTTCCTGCTGCTGGTTGCCTATCTGCTGTCGAACAACCGGCGCGCGGTGAGCGGCCGGACCCTGATCGCCGCGCTGTGCACGCAGCTGGCGATCGGTGCGCTGGTGCTGTTCGTGCCGGCGGGCCGCACGGCGCTGGCGGGGGCCGCGAACGGCGTCAATCGCGTGCTCGACATGGGCAATCACGGCATCGCGTTCGTGTTCGGCGGGCTCGTCGACAGCCGGATGTTCCAGCTGTTCGGCGACGGCGGGTTCGTGTTCGGCCTGCGCGTGCTGCCGATGATCATCTTCGTGACCGCGCTGATCGCGGTGCTGTACTACATCGGCGTGATGAAGTGGATCGTCGCGATCCTCGGCGCCGCGCTCGCGAAAGTGCTCGGCGTGAGCCGCATCGAGGCGTGCTCGGCGGTGGCGACGATCTTTCTCGGGCAAAGCGAGATGCCCGCGCTCGTGAAGCCGTTCGTGCGGAACATGACGAGCGCCGAGATCTTCACGGTGATGGCGAGCGGCATGGCGTCGGTCGCGGGTTCGGTGCTGGTCGGCTACGCGGGCCTCGGCGTGCGGATGGAATACCTGCTCGCCGCATCGTTCATGGCGGTGCCGGGCGGGCTGCTGTTCGGCAAGCTGCTGTATCCGACGGTCGAGCCGAGCCGCGTCGTGGTCGACGGGCTCGACTTCGACGACAAGCGGGCCGCCAACGTGATCGAGGCGGCGGCGTCCGGCGCGTCGGTCGGGCTGCGAATCGCGATCAACGTCGGTGCGATGCTGATCGCGTTCGTGGGGCTCATCGCGCTGATGAACCTGATCGTCGGCGGCGTGGCCGCGTTCGCGGGCTTTCCGCAGATCACGCTGGTGGGTATCATCGGCCACCTGTTCGCGCCGCTCGCGTGGATCATCGGCGTGCCGTGGCACGACGCGGCGCTGGCCGGCAACTTCATCGGCGAGAAGCTGATCTTCAACGAGTTCGTCGCGTATGGCGACCTGTCGCCGTACCTGAAGGGCGGCGAGCACGTCGCGGCCGCCGGCCTGCAGGTGCTCGACCCGAAGACGCTCGCGATCGTGTCGTTCGCGCTGTGCGGTTTCGCGAACTTCTCGTCGATCGCGATTCTCGCCGGCGGCTTCAGCGCGGTCGCGCCCGAGCGCCGCTCGGAAGTCGCGCGGCACGGCCTGCGCGCATTGACGGCCGCGACGCTGTCGAACCTGATGAGCGCCGCGATCGCCGGCCTGTTCTTTTCCCTGCACTGAGCCCGCAGCGGCCATCGACCGATCGAGGAGAGGCAACGATGTTCTTACCGCAGGAATTCATTCGCCGGAAGCGCGACGGGCAGCCGCTCGATCGCGACGGGATCGCCGCGTTCGTGCGCGGCGTGACCGACGGCAGCGTGACCGAGGGCCAGGTGGCCGCGTTCGCGATGGCCGTGTATTTCAACGACCTGAGCACCGACGAACGCGTCGCGCTGACGCTCGCGCAGCGCGACTCGGGCGACGTGCTCGACTGGCGCGCGCTGGATCTCGACGGGCCGGTGATCGACAAGCATTCGACCGGCGGCGTCGGCGATGTCGTATCGCTGATGCTCGGGCCGATGGTGGCCGCGTGCGGCGGCTACGTGCCGATGATCTCGGGGCGCGGGCTCGGCCATACCGGCGGCACGCTCGACAAGCTGAGCGCGATTCCCGGCTACGACGTGGCGCCCGACACGGACGCGTTTCGCCGCACGGTGCGCGACGTCGGCGTCGCGATCATCGGGCAGACCGCGCGGCTCGCGCCGGCCGACATGCGCATCTATGCGATTCGCGACGTGACGGCGACCGTCGAGTCGGTCGCGATGATCACCGCGTCGATCCTGTCGAAGAAGCTCGCGGCCGGGCTCGACGGGCTCGTGATGGACGTCAAGGTCGGTTCCGGCGCCTTCATGCCGACCGCCGAGCAATCGGCGGAGCTGGCGCGCAGCATCGTCGACGTCGGCAACGGCGCCGGCATGAAGACGACCGCGATCCTTACCGACATGAACCAGTCGCTCGCGCCGTGCGCGGGCAATGCACTTGAAGTGGGGTGCGCGATCGACTACCTGACGGGCAAGTCGCGTCCGGCCCGCCTGCATGAGGTCACGATGGCGCTGTCGGCGGAGCTGCTCGTCACCGGCGGGCTGGCACGCGACGTCGCTGAAGCGCGCGCGAAGTTGCAGCAGGCGCTCGATACGGGTGCGGCAGCGGAACGCTTCGCGAGGATGGTCACGGCGCTCGGCGGCCCCGCGGACCTGATCGACGCACCCGCACGTCATCTCGCGCGGGCGGAGGTGATCGTGCCGGTGCCGGCGCGCACGAGCGGCGTGGTGCAGCGGGTCGATTGCCGCGCGCTCGGGCTCGCGGTCGTCGCGCTCGGCGGCGGCCGCACGCGCGCGGCGGATGCGATCGACTACAGTGTCGGCCTGACGGCGCTCGCGGAGCTCGGGCAGCGTGTCGAGGCCGGCGAGCCGCTCGGCTACGTGCATGCCCGCGACGCCGCAGCCGCCTCGCATGCGGTGGACGCGATCCAGCGCAGCTACGTGCTGGGCGAAACCGGTGATGCGCCGCCGACCATTTATCGGCAGATCGGCTGACCAAGCGCAGGTACGGGCGCAGGCGATCACTTCACTTCATGTCACGGGTGTATCGCGACGGTCGGGGCTTGGCCGCGCCGATATCTCCCCGCACACAATCGAGGCTACGACGAGATGGAACGACACGAACTGATCGAGGCGGCGAAGGCGGCGCGCGAACGCGCGTATGCGCCGTATTCGCGCTTCAAGGTCGGCGCGGCGCTGCAGGCGCGGGACGGGACGATCTTTCACGGCTGCAATGTCGAGAACGCGTCCTACGGACTCTGCAACTGCGCGGAACGCACGGCGATGTTTTCGGCCATCGCCGCCGGTTATCGTCCGGGGGATTTCACGCGGCTCGCGGTGGTGGGCGACACGGACGGCCCGATCGCGCCGTGCGGCGCGTGCCGTCAGGTGATCATCGAGATCGGCATGCCCGACATCGAAGTGATCCTGGCCAACCTGAAAGGGGCCGTCGAAGTCACGACGGCCCATGCATTGCTGCCGGGCGCGTTCCGGTTGTAACGGCGCGCGCTTCTCGAGTCACGCGCCCCGCGCATCACGCGCCGTCGCGCGCGTCGCGGATCGGGATCACGGTGCGCGCGCCGCATTGGCGCAGCAGGTCGCGCAGCTCGTTGATGACTGGAAACACCTCGTGGTTCCAGTCGGCGCCTTGGGCGTCGTGCGCTTCCTGCTCGCGCTCGACGATCCAGCGATCCTCGCGGAAGATGCGCTCGGTGAACCAGACGAGCAGCGGCCACGCGAGATCGAGCGCGAACGGAATGCCGGGCTTGTGGATCGACAGCAGTCCGAACGTGCGGTTGGTGCGCTGCTCGGCGTCGAGCGGCACGTAGACGATCCACAGGTCCATCACGAGCGTGCCTTCGCTCGAACGGATCTGCAGCGTCTGGTACGGGTAGCCGGTGCGCACCGTCATCACGCTCTTGTCGGACTGGTCGGCCGGCTTCTTGCTGGCGCCGAACACGAGCGCCTCGCCCACCGGCTGCTTGCCTTCCATCCGCGCGAACGTGTAGTCGACCTCGACCCAGTCGTCGCCGCGGCGCCGGCCCACCGAGCGCGCGCGCATCTGCCCCATCTGCTTGCGGTGCAGGAACTGATGGTTCATGTCCATCAGGTTCTCGTGCATGAACGAGTAGTGGCACTTGACCTCGCGGCCGAAGCGGCGCGTCTTGTATGCGCGGTTGTCCGCCGATTCGAGCGCGGGGAACGGCCGGGTGTCGGCGAGCGTCGCATCGCCCGGGAACACGAAGATCAGCCCGTGCGCTTCGCGGCACGGATACGCGCGCACGCCGTTGGGCAGCCGCTCGCGGCCGAGGTACGGCACGTCGACGCAGCGGCCGCTGTCGCACGCGTAGGTCCAGCCGTGATAGCAGCAGCGCAGCGTCTCGCCGCTCACGACGCCCGCGTGCAGCGGCACCTGGCGGTGCGCGCAACGATCCTCGAGCGCATACACGGCGCCGGATTCGGTGCGCACGAGCACGATCGGATCGCCGGCGAAGCGCACGCCGAGCGTCTTGCCGCGTTTCAGCTCGCGCGACCACGCGAGCGGGTACCAGTGATCGGGGTGAATCGGCACGCGGCGCAGGTCGCGCACGGCCGCGCCGGAAGAGGGTTCTCCAAGGATGCCGCTGTCAGGAATGGGCACTGCGCGCATGCGTGACGTCTCCGGGCTGAACTGGGATTCCGGGCGCCGCTTGACGCGGCGGGGATCTGGAGAAGTCTACGCGAAGTTGCCGGTCGCGGCGGACGCGATGCGGGTTTGCCCCGGCACGGCGGCCGCGGTGTCGTTGATGCAGCGCAAATCGGGTCGAAGGCGGTGAGCGCGTGGCCAGCGGTGGCCGCACGGGCGCAGGCCGTGCGGCGGGCACCACGCCGTCACCCCGTCACGCGACCGCTTGCCGGTCACGAGCGCGCATCGCGCCACAGTACCGCGTCGGTGCGGTACAGCGCCGGGAAGTGCTGCTTCAGCCCGGTGATCTTCGGCATGTCGTTGTACGCGATGTACGGCGCGTCGGGGTGCAGCTCGAGGTAGTTCTGGTGATAGGCCTCGGCCGGGTAGAACCCCTTGTAGTCCTCGACGCGCGTGACGACGGGCGCCGGAAACACGTGCGCGGTGCCGAGCTGCGCGATGTACGCGGTCGCGACCGCGCGTTGCTGCGCGGTGGTCGGGAAGATCGCCGACCGGTACTGCGACCCTTCGTCGGGGCCCTGCCGGTTGAGCTCGGTCGGATCGTGCGCGACCGAGAAGAACACCTGCAGCAGCCGGCCGTACGTGATCTGGGTCGGGTCGTAGACGATGCGAACCGATTCCGCGTGCCCGGTCAGCCCCGAGCCGACGAGCGCGTAGTGCGCGGTTTCGGACGCGCCGCCCGCATAGCCGGCCGTGACCTGCTTCACGCCCTTCACGTGCTCGAACACGCCCTGCACGCCCCAGAAGCAGCCGCCGGCGAGCACGGCCGTCTCGTCGTGCGAGGCGCCGGGCGTTTCGTCGAGCGTCGGCGCGGGCACGGTGCGCATCGGCTCGGCGGAATTGACGATGCGCTGGTAGCCGAACACGGCGGCGGCCGCGACGGCGATCGCGCCGATGCGGCGCAGCATCGCCGTGCGTCGTTGCGGTACTGGGCCGCGGGGGGAGGTGGTGTTCACGGTGTGCTCCTTCGAAAAGCGGAATGGAAAGCGCGAGGTCCGGACGCGGCGCCGGTGCGCCGCGTCCGGCCGGGATCAGCCGAACGTGAACGCATACGCATTCACGCCGGGATCGAGAAACTCGATCGCGAACGTACGGTCGGCGATCGCGCCGGGCTGCCGGACCAGCTGGTACAGGCGCTGCCCGGTCACGGTGCCGTAGCCTTGTGCGTCGACGTCGCTGCCGTGAGCGGCACCGGGCGCCGCGCCGTCGAGCGTCACGCGAAAACGCACCGGCTTGCCGTCCTCGCCGGGGCCGAGCACCAGGTGCAGGTCGCGGGCATGGAAGCGGTAGACGATGCGGCCGGCCGGCGCCGCGAGCGTCGCGCGTTCGGCGCCGACCTGCCACATGCCGGCGAGGCCCCAGTCGTTGAGATCGGGACGGGCCGGCTCGGCGTAGTGGTACGCCGCGTCGCGCACCACACCGCCCGGCGACATGAAGTCCTCGGCGCGTGCGTAGCCGACGTAGGTCTCGGGCGAGCGGACGTCCGCGCTGTCGGCCGCGGCGAGCGCCCCCTTCGCGGGCGCACCGGCGAGCCCGATCGGCACGTTCAGCGCTTCCGGATGGCCGGCCTCGGCGAGCAGCGACTGGATCGCGCGCTCCGATTCCGCGTATTCGCCTTCGCCGAAGTGGTGGCGGCGCACGCGCCCCTGCGCGTCGACGAAGTAGTGCGCGGGCCAGTATTCGTTGTTGAACGCGCGCCAGATCGTGAAGCGGTTGTCGATCGCGACCGGGAAGTCGATGCCGAGGTCGTGCACGGCCTTCTTCACGTTGCCGATGTCGCGCTCGAACGCGAACTCGGGTGCGTGCACACCGATCACGACGAGCCCATACGGCGCGTACTTGCGTGCCCAGGCGGTCGTGTACGGCAGCGTGCGCAGGCAGTTGATGCACGAATACGTCCAGAAATCGACCAGCACGACCTTGCCGCGCAGGCTGGCCGCCGTCAGCGGCGGCGAGTTCAGCCACTGCACCGCGCCGTCGAGCGACGGCAGCGTGCCTTCGACGGGCAGCGCGGCCGGCGCATGCGTCGTATCCACCGCGCGCATCATCGCGCCGCCGGCGAGCGCCCCGCCGTTGGCCTGGGTGCCATCCGCAGCCGCGGCCATCATCGCGCCGCCGTTCGTGTTGTCGGCGGCGTTGCCGGTCGCGGACATCGCCGCCTGTGCGCCCGGTGCGCCGTTCGAACGCCCGCCGAGCCGGTCTACGAGCTTCGTCTCGAGGCCGCCCGTCGTGACGGTCGACAGCTGCGCGATCGCACCCGTATCGAGGCCGAGCGAGGTCGGAAGCGCGTCGTGTAGCGAAAGCTGGTTTGCCTCGTGCTGG
>NZ_JAAGPH010000098.1:0-31287 GCF_017104705.1 Burkholderia sp. Se-20373
CGCCGGCGGCGGCGACCGGGGCGGCGGTGACCGCGGCCGCGGCGGCGGAGTCGGCGGCCGGCAGCGATTGCGCGGCGACCGTGCAGCACCAGAAGGCGACGAGCGTCGTGCAAAGCGGGCGCACCCGCGCCCAGCGGAAGGAAACGGTCGCTGTCATGGAGGAAATACCTGGCGTGATCGGGCGTCTGAGGCCTGCCGGGAGCAGGCAAGACCGAGAGATTACCGTGTTTTACACGCGCAATGCGAGAGGCTGTTGCGTAGCCGGAGGTGTCCCGGCCGGCACTTTTGACAATTGTTTCGCGAAAAAATCATCGGAATTGCCTAAAGTATCGGAACGATTTGCCGCTAAGTTCGTGATGGGGCGGCATGGACGCGCCGCGAAATGCAGCGCGGCTGCCCGGGTCCGTTCGATTACAAAGGTTTGATATGTCGACACCGCTGTTCGGAAAGTTGTTTGCGCAACCCGTTGCGATCGACCCTGGAACGGCGAGTACGCGGATTTATACGCACGAACGCGGCGTGGTGCTGAACCAGCCGTCGGTCGTCTGCTTCCGCAAGGCCGGTGCCGGTGCGACCGACGCCCGGCCGACGCTCGAGGCCGTCGGCGAGCTCGCGAAGGCGCTGCTCGGCCGCGCACCGGGGCATCTCGAAGCCGTGCGGCCGATGCGGCACGGCGTGATCGCCGACGCGCACGCGGCCGAGCAGATGATCCGCAGCTTCATCGACATGTCGCGCACGCGTTCGCGCTTCGGCCGCCGCGTCGAAGTCACGTTGTGCGTACCGTCCGACGCGACGGCCGTCGAGCGCCGCGCGCTCCGTGAGGCCGCCTTTGCCGCGGGTGTATCGGAGGTCGAACTGATCGAGGAATCGCTGGCGGCCGGGCTCGGCGCGGGCCTGCCGGTGACCGAGCCGGTCGGCTCGATGGTCGTCGATATCGGCGGCGGGACGACCGAAGTCGCGGTGATCGCGCTCGGCGGCATCGTCTACCGCGAGGCGATTCGCGTGGGCGGTAACCAGTTCGACGAGGCGATCGTCAACCATGTGCGCAACCTGTATGGCGTGCTGCTCGGCGAACAGACGGCCGAACACGTGAAGCAGGCGATCGGCTCGGCCACCAGCGCGGTGCCGCGCCGGTCGACGCGCGCGGTCGGGCGGGGTGTCGGCGACGGGCTGCCGCGCTCGATCGAACTGTCCAACCACGACGTGGCGGATGCGCTGGCCGCGCCGCTCAAGCAGGTGATCGGCGCGGTGAAGTCGGTGCTGGAGAACGCGCCGGCCGAGCTCGTGACCGACATCGCGAATCGCGGCGTGGTGCTGACGGGCGGCGGCGCGCTGCTCGCGGATATCGACCGCCTGCTGTACGACGAGACGGGGCTCGTCGCCCGGATCGCCGACGAGCCGGCCACCTGCGCGGTGCGCGGTGCAGGCGAGGCGATGGGGCGGCTCACGATGTGCCAGGTCGACTGATCCGGGGCGTGCCGGCCAGGCGTCGCCGAGCGGCGCGCGCATTGACACTCTTTCGATCTCCGTAATGCGTACCCGCGTCGCCGGGTAGGTGTCTCCGGTCGACTTTCAGGAACGCCGTTCGCCGTCCTGCACCGGTCCGTTGCGTGGACACCCGAACCCGCACCGTGCTAGCGTGACGCGCCGCCCGTCCGGGGCCCGGCAAGCCGCTACGCCCGACGACCTGAGAGACCGACAACCTTGAAAAACCACACCAAACGGGGCGCGTTTGCCCGCCTGGGCCGCCTGCTGGCCGTCGTCGCCTGCCTCTGGATCGTCGCGGCCGTTGCGCTCGTCGCGTCCGGGATGCGGATGCCGCGCGAGCCGGCCGACGTCGCCGTGATCTTCGGCAACGCGCTCGACGAGGCTGGCGCGCCGAAGCCCGTGCTCGCCGCCCGGCTCGACGTGGGCGTGCGGTGCTACCGCACGGGGCAGTGCCCGGCGTTCCTCGTCAGCGGCGCGATCGACGGCCCGGGGCTGAACGAGGCGACCGCGATGCGCGACTATCTCGTGGCGCGCGGTGTGCCGGCCGACCGGATCGCGGTCGACGACCAGGGCGACAACACGCTCGCGACCGCGCAGCACACGCTCGCCTATCTGCAGGCGCATCGCGTGTCGCGCGTGGTGATCGTCAGCCAGTATTACCACCTCGCGCGGGCGCGCCTCGCGTTCGAGCGCGTCGGCATCGCACGGGCGGACATCTTCGCGGCGTATCCGCGCCGTTTTCAGTTGCGCGACGTCTATTCGAGCTGGCGCGAAGTGCCGGCCTACGCGGTGTATGCGGTGCGGCTGTGGGTGAACCCCGATGCGCGGCCCGTCTCATTCCGGCCGATGCTTTATCTGATGAGCCTGTTTTCGTAACGGGGGATGGTGTTCGGCCGATACGCGACGGAAATCGAATGGGTCGGTTAAATGCCGGATCTGCTTTCTTTTGTCGGATGCGTGACGGCGTGGGGATTATCTCGTGTCGATATCTTTCGGGCTCGTGGATATTGCACTGCAATAAATCATCGTGATAATCACGCCGGTATCGGTATTTTCACCGATGCGGCGATTCCGGTATTTTTTGATGAATATCAAATTAGCTGACAAGCGGCACACGAACTTACCTGTCTGAAGCGCTCCGATAAGTAAAAAATACGCGCTCGCTGCACCCCGATAGGCAAGGGTAAAGATCGACTGGAAAAGCCTGTTTTTTTGATATAGCCTTGTCTGACAAAAGCAGGGCGGTAATCAAATCAACCAGAAAATCGCTGCAGAAAAAACAGGGGCCACCGACATGTCATTCGACTAGTTTCACGCCCGCCTGCCAGGGCCATTTAAAGATTCGTCCATGAATTAGCCGACGTCGCATCGCGACAGCCGGGGGGTACGCTTTTGTCCGCGATTTTTCTGCGGCTAGCTGTTCGATTTCGCGGTAATGCCAATTCCAATAACATAACGAGGGAAAGCATGAATCTTGCGCGTTCGAAAAAATCCGGCGAACCGTTTCCGAAATTGTTATTGCCGACGGGTGTTTTTCTGGCGCTGTCCGGCGCCGGTATCGTGCCCGCCTATGCGACCTGTACCACCGCGGGCACGACGGTGACCTGCTCCGGGGTCGCCAACCCGCTTGCGCCGAGTTACTCGAACAGCGCGAACAATATTCACGCAACCGTCAACCCCGGCGCGAGCGTTGGCGTGCTGCTCGGCGTCGGTGGCACCGCGATGTCGCTGACGGGCAACAATACCCAGCTGACCAACAACGGCACGATCGACCCGTCGGCGCTCGGCACCGGGCTCGGCGTGCTGTCGAGCGGGACGGTGATCGGCAACGCGGCGGCGAGCGCCGGCACCACCGTCATCAACAACGGCACGATGAACGGCTCGACCGGCGTGGCGATCAGCGGCGTGACGGGCATGGCGCTGTCGGTCCAGAACGGTACCGGCGGCACGTCGACGATCAACAACACCGGCACGATCGGCTCGAACCCGCTGGTCGGCGCGACCCTCACCGGCGCGGATGCGCCCGTGGTCGCCGCGTACGGCGGCGCCACGGTCAACATGACCAACAGCGGGACGATCACCGGCCGCGTGTCGCTCGGTTCGAACGGCACGCCTGGCGCGGGCAATACGTTCGTCAACTCGGGCACGATCAACGGCAGCGTGTCGATGGGGGCGAACAGCACGAACTCGTTCACCGCGGTGACGGGCTCGTCGGTCAACACGGCCGGCGGCATCGGGGGCGCGCTCAACATCACGGTCGGCCCGATCACGCTCGGCGTCGCGGCGACGGGCACGGTCGACGGCGGCGCGGGCGGCGACAACACGCTCAAGCTGCAGCAGGGGGCCGGCGCGAACGGCACGATCGCGACCAACAACTACATCAACTTCAATCACGTCGATGTCCAGAGCGGCAACTGGACGATCAACGGCGCGTCGACCGCGCAGGACGCGACGCTCGCGGGCGGCGTGGCGATCATCAACGACAACGCGTCGCTCGGCACCGGCACGATCACGGCCACGGGCGGTGCACTGCAGGCGGGCACGGCCGGGCTCAACGTCAGCAACAACGTGAGCCTCGGCGCGGGCGGCCTGGCGGTGCAGGGTTCGACCGGGCTCACGCTGTCGGGCACGGTATCGGGCGGCGGCGCGCTGACGAAGAACGACAGCGGCACGCTGACGCTGACGGGCGCGAACAACTACACGGGCGGCACGAACCTGAACGCGGGCGGCATCGTGGTCGGCAACAACGGGGCGCTCGGCACCGGTGCGCTGAACGTCAACGGCTCGGCGACGCTCGACTCGAGCACGAACGCGACGCTCAACAACACCGTCAATCTCGCCACGGGCACGACGCTGACGGTCGGCGGCAGCAACAATCTCGGGCTGGCCGGCTCCATCAACGGTAACGGCGGCCTCGTGAAGAACGGCGCGGCGACGCTGACGCTGAACGGCGCGAACACCTACACCGGCGACACGACGATCAACAGCGGCACGCTCGCGCTGGGTGCGGGCGGCAGCCTCGCGGCATCCGGCACGGTGAACCTGACCGGCGCGGGCGCGACGTTCGACCTGAGCGGCGCATCGGGCACGCAGACGGTCGGTGCGCTGGCGGGCGCGGCAGGCTCGAACGTGAACCTCGGCGGCAATTCGTTGACGTTGAACGGCAGCGGCAACGCGACGTACGCGGGCACGATCGGCGGCACGGGCGGCGTGACGCTCTCGGGCACGGGCACGCAGACGTTGACCGGCGCCAACGTGTACACGGGCGGGACGAACCTGAACGGCGGCAACCTCTCCGTCGGCAGCAATACGGCGCTCGGCCTCGGCGCGGTGAACGTGAACGGCTCGTCGACGCTCGACGCGACCGCCAACGTGTCGCTCGCGAACGGCGTCAACATCGCCGGCGGCACGACGCTGACGCTTGCCGGCAGCACCAATCTGGGCTTGAGCGGGACGGTATCGGGTGGCGGCGGTCTCGTGAAGAACGGCGCGGCGACGGTGACGCTGTCCGGGGCAAACAATTACGCCGGCGGCACGACCCTGAACGCGGGCGGCCTGGTGCTCGGCAACGATGCGGCGCTCGGCACGGGCGCGCTGACCGTCGGCGGCGCGGCGACGCTCGACACGAACACGAACCTGTCGGTCAACAACGCAGTCAACCTCAACACCGGTTCGACGCTGACGCTGGGCGGCAGCAATGCCCTCACGCTGAGCGGCGGCATCACCGGTGCGGGCGGTCTCGTGAAGGACGGCGCGGCCACCACGACGTTGACGGCCGCGAACACCTACACGGGCGGCACGACGATCAACGCGGGCACGCTGGCGATCAGCGGGGGCGGCAGCCTCGCGGCGACCGGCGCGGTGAACCTGGCCGGCGCGGGTGCGACGCTCGACGTGAGCGCCGCGACCGGTGCGCAGTCGATCGGTGCGCTGTCCGGTGTCGCCGGGACGAACGTCGCGCTGGGCGGCAACGGGCTGACACTGGGCGGGACCGCCAGCGGCACCTTCAGCGGCGCGATCGGCGGCACCGGCAGCCTGACGCTGGCCGGCACCGGCACGCAGACGCTGAACGGCGCGAGCACCTACTCAGGCGGCACGAACCTGAACAGCGGCAGCAGCGTGGTGCTCGGCAACAACGGTGCGCTTGGCAGTGGCACGGTGAACGTCGCGGGCACCGCGACGCTCGACACCAACACGAACGTGTCGGTCGCCAACGCGGTCAGTCTCGGCAACGGTTCGACGCTGACGCTGGGCGGCAGCAATGCGCTCGCGTTGAGCGGCGGCATTTCCGGCGCGGGCGGTCTCGTGAAGAATGGCGCGGCGACCACGACGCTGACGGGCGCGAACACCTACACGGGCGGCACGACGATCAACGCGGGCACGCTGGCGGTGGGCGCGGGGGGCAGCCTGGCGGCGACGGGCGCGGTGAACCTGGCAGGCGCGGGTGCGGCACTCGACCTGAGCACGGCGACCAGCGCCCAGACGATCGGTGCGCTGTCGGGTGTCGCGGGAACGGCCGTCAACATGGGCGGCAACGGGCTGACGCTGGGCGGGACCGCCAGCGGCACCTTCAGCGGCGTGATCGGCGGGACGGGCAGCCTGACGCTGGCCGGCACCGGCACGCAGACCCTGACGGGTGCGAACGTCTATACGGGCGGCACGAACCTGAACAGCGGCGGCCTGGTGCTCGGCAACAACGGGGCGCTCGGCGGCGGCGCGCTGAACGTCGGCGGCGCGGCGACGCTCGACACGAGCGCGAGCCTGTCGGTCAACAACGCGGTCAATCTCGGCACCGGCGCGACGCTGACGCTCGGCGGCAGCAACGCGCTCACGTTGAACGGCGGCATCAGCGGCGCGGGTGCCCTCGTGAAGAACGGCGCGGCGACGACGACGCTGACGAGCGCGGCCAATTACACGGGCGGCACGACGATCAACGCGGGCACGCTGGCGCTCGGTGCCGGCGGCAGCCTGGCGGCGACGGGCGCGGTGAACGTGGCCGGCGTGGGCGCGACACTCGACCTGAGCGGCGCGACGGGCGCGCAGACGATCGGCGCACTGAGTGGCGTCGCCGGCTCGGCCGTGAGCCTCGGCGCGAACGGCCTGACGCTGAGCGGGACCGCCAGCGGCAATTTCGGCGGCACGATCGGCGGCACCGGCGGCCTGACCGTGGCCGGCACCGGCACGCAAACGCTGTCCGGCACGAACACGTACACGGGCGGCACGACGATCAACGGCGGCAGCACGCTGGCGCTCGGCGCGGGCGGCAGTCTCGCGTCGGGCAGCGCGGTGAATCTGGCCGGCACGGGCGCGACGTTCAACCTGAGCGGCGCATCGGGCGCGCAGACGCTCGGCACGCTGTCCGGCGGCGCAGGCACGAACGTCAATCTCGGCGCCAATGGGCTCACGCTGAACGGCAGTGGCAACAACACGTTCGGCGGCGCGATCGGCGGCACCGGCAGCGTGACGTTCGCGGGCGCCGGCACGCAGACGCTCACGGGGGCGAATACGTACACGGGCGGTACGACGATCAATGGCGGCAGCACGCTGGCGTTGAGTGCGGGCGGCAGCCTCGCATCGGGCAGCGCGGTGAATCTCGCCGGCACGGGTGCGACGTTCGACGTGAGCGGCGCGACGGGCGCGCAGACACTCGGTGCGTTGAACGGCGCGGGCGGCACGAACGTGAACCTCGGCGGCAACGCACTGACGTTGAACGGAAGCGGCGGGACATTCGGCGGCGCGATCGGCGGCACCGGTAGCGTGACGTTCGCGGGCGCCGGCACACAGACGCTGACGGGCGCGAACACCTACACGGGCGGCACGACCATCAACGGCGGCAGCACGCTCGCGCTCGGCGCGGGCGGCAGCCTCGCGTCGGGTAGCGCAGTGAATCTGGCCGGCACGGGCGCAACGCTCAACCTGAGCGGCGCATCGGGCGCGCAGACGTTCGGCACGCTGTCCGGCGGCACCGGCACGAACGTGAACCTCGGCGCGAATGGGCTCACGCTGAACGGTAGCGGCAACAACACGCTCGGCGGCGCGATCGGCGGCACGGGCGGCGTGACGTTCGCGGGCGCCGGCACGCAAACGCTGACGGGCGCGAACACCTACACGGGCGGCACGACCATCAACGGCGGCAGCACGTTGGCACTTGGCGCGGGCGGCAGCCTCGCGTCGGGCAGCACGGTGAATCTGGCCGGCACGGGGGCGACGTTCAACGTGAGCGGCGCGACGGGCGCACAGACGATTGGTGCGCTGAACGGCGGCGCCGGCACGAACGTGACCCTCGGCACGAATGCGCTCACGCTGAACGGCAGCGGCAACGGCACGTTCGGCGGCGCGATCGGCGGCGCGGGCGGCGTAACGTTCGCCGGCACCGGCACGCAGACGCTCACGGGTGCGAACACCTACACCGGCGGCACGACGATCAACGGCGGCAGCACGTTGGCACTCGGCGCGGGCGGCAGTCTCGCGTCGACCGGCGCGGTGAATCTCGCCGGCGCGGGTGCGACGCTCGACGCGAGCGGCGCGACGGGCGCGCAGACGATCGGCACGTTGAACGGCGCGGCCGGCGCGACCGTCAATCTCGGCGCCAATGCGCTGACGTTGAACGGCAGCGGTAACGGCACGTTCGGCGGGACGATCGGCGGGGCGGGCGGCGTGACGATCGCCGGCACCGGCATCCAGACGCTGACGGGCGCGAACACGTACACGGGCGGCACCACGATCGCGGCCGGCGGCGCGCTGCAACTCGGCAACGGCGGCACGTCGGGCAACATCGCCGGCAATGTCGTCGACAACGGCACGCTGATCGTCAACCAATCCGGCAACGTGACGATCGCAAGCTTGCTGTCCGGCACCGGTTCGCTCACGCAGGCCGGCAGCGGGCAACTGACGCTGACGGGCACCAGCACGCTCAGCGGCCCGACCACGGTCAGCGCGGGCACGCTCGCCGTCAACGGTTCGCTCGGCCAGTCGACCGTGACCGTGCAGAACGGTGCGACGGTCACGGGCACCGGCACGATCGGCGGCCTCGTGGTGCAGGGCGGCGCGACGGCGGCCGCGTCGCAGCCGGGCGCGGCGCTGAACGTGGGCGGCAACGTCACGTTCCAGCCGGGCTCGACGTTCCAGGTCGCGGCCTCGCCGCAGCAAAGCGGCAGTCTCGCGGCAAGCGGCACGGCGACGCTGAACGGCGGCACCGTGCAGGTGCTCGCGAACCAGAGCGGCTACCAGCCGAGCACGACCTATACGATCCTCTCCGCAGGGTCGGGCGTGCAGGGCACGTTCAGCCAGGTGAATGCGAACTACGCGTTCCTCGCGCCGACGCTCAGCTACGATCCGGATCACGTGTACCTGCGGCTGGTCTCGAACGGCACCGCGTTTCCCGATGTCGCGACGACGCCGAACCAGCGCTCGGTCGCGGCCGCGCTCGGCGGGCTCGGCGCCGGCAACCCGCTGTACGACGCCGTGGTGACGACGGATGCGACGACCGCACGCCGCGCCTACGGGATGCTCGACGGCGAACTGCAGGCGAGCCTGAAGAGCATGCTGCTGCTCGACAGCCGCTATGTGCGCGACGCGGTGACGGATCGTGTCCGCCAGGGCCTTGCGCCCGGATCGGGCCCGCTCGCGGCGCTGTCGTCGGGGGGCGCGGCCTTGTGCGGCGACAACACGGCCGGCGCGGTCGACCCGACGCTGCCGCCGGAACGCCGGATCGGCTCGCGCGACGGTTGCTACGGCGGCACGCCGTACCAGCCGGTCGTCTGGGGGCAGGCGTTCGGCGGCCGCAGCCGGCTCACCGGCGACGGCAACGCGTCGACGGTCAACCGCAGCATGACGGGCTTCATCGCCGGTGCCGACATGGCGCTCAACGACAAGTGGCGGGCGGGCCTGGCCGCGGGCGTCACGCACAGCTCGCTCGACAACGACCAGAGTTCGTCGGCGTCGGTGAACAGCTACTACCTGTCGCTGTACGGCGGCGCGCAGTACGGCGCGCTCGGCGTGCGCGGCGGCGCGTCGTACACGTGGTACCGGATCAACAGCGACCGTTCGCCGGGCTTCGCGGGCTTCTCCGATCACGATTCGGCCGGCTACGACGCGAATTCGGCGCAGGTGTTCGGCGAAGTCGGCTACGCGCTGCCGGTCGGGCCCGTGGCGATCGAACCGTTCGCGGGCCTCGCGTATGTGAACCTGCACACCGACGGCTATACGGAAACCGGTGGCGCGGCCGCGCTGCGCGCCGGCGGCGAGACGACGCACGTCGGCTTCTCGACCCTCGGCGTGCGTGCGGCGTCGCAGCTCGGCTCGATCGCGAGCGGCACGTTCACCGCACGCGGGACGGTCGGCTGGCGGCATGCGTTCGGCAACGTGACGCCGTCGTCGGCGTTCACGTTCGCGAACGGCGGCACGTCGTTCCAGGTATCGGGCGTGCCGATTGCTCGCGACAGCGCCGTGCTCGAAGCCGGCATCGACGCGAACATCACGAAGCGCCTGACGCTCGGCCTCACGTACAGCGGCCAGTACGGCAGCGGCGTGCGCGACAACGCGATACTCGGCAACATCCTGTGGAAGTTCTGACCCGCACCTGACGTGCCCGCGCGATGCCATGCGGCGACGACCACGCCGCATGGCATCGCGTCTTTTTCCGCGCTGCGCACGTCCCCCGTTCTGTCCTATCCTGTGCGAGACACGCGACGCGCCGCGCGTTGCGACCCGACACAGGAGCATCGATGCCGAATCACGCTGAAGCCACGACGACCCAGGCGCCGCAAGTCGCGCCTGTTGCCCAGACCCCGCCGTCGGGCCCCGCCTTCATCGCGCCCGAAGCCGATCCGCAGGCACTGGCGCGCAACAACCAGTACGTCCTGAAATCCGGCGACGCATTCGTGGTCAGCGACGCGCTCGGCGACATCGGCGGTCACGACGACGGCCTGTTCGTCGACGACATGCGCGTGCTGTCGACGTGGCGCCTGACCTTCGGCGGTCGCGCGCCGTCGCTGCTGTCGGGCGCGACGAGCGCCGACAACGCGTCGTTCACCGCACACCTGACGAACCGTCCGCTGCCGCCGCTCGGCGGCCACGAAACGCCCGAGGGCGTGATCCACATCGAGCGGATGCGCGTGCTCGCGGGCGACGTGCTTTACGAAGCGCTGACGCTGACGAACTACGGCGCGAGCGAAGCCGAGGTGCCGCTGTCGCTGTCGTTCGCGGCCGATTTCAAGGACATGTTCGAGGTGCGCGGCACACAGCGCCCGAAGCGCGGCACCGTGGTGGCGCCGCGCGTCGACGCGGGCGCGGTGCGGCTGCGCTATGACGGCCTCGACAGCGTCGAGCGCAACGTGACCGTGCATTTCTCGCCGGAGCCCGATGCGCTGTCGGTCGATCGTGCCGACTACACGCTGACGATCGCCGCTCAGGCCTGCGTGTCGATCTACCTGACCGTCGACGCGACGCTCGGCCCCGCGCATGCGGAAGGGCCGGGATGCGGCCGCGTCGCGCTGCGCACCGCGCTCGTCGGCGTGCACCGCGAGATGCGCGCGCGGCGCGAATCGATGGCGCGCGTGAACACCGGCAATCCGCTGTTCGACGCGTGGCTCGACCGCTCGCTCGCGGATCTCGGGCTGCTCACGACGCAGCTCGACACGGGGCCGTACCCGTATGCGGGTATTCCGTGGTTCTCGACGCCGTTCGGCCGCGACGCGGTGATCACGTCGCTGCAGATGCTGTGGCTGCAGCCGTCGCTCGCGCGCGGCGTGCTGCGCTTCCTGGCCGAGCACCAGGCGCGCGAGACTTCCGCATTCCGCGACGCGGAGCCCGGCAAGATCATGCACGAGTTCCGCCGCAGCGAGATGGCCGCGACCGGCGAGGTGCCGTTCGCGCTGTACTACGGCGGGGTCGATACGACGCCGTTGTTCATCGTGCTTGCGGGCGCATACGTCGAACGCACCGGCGACGATGCGCTGATCGACGAGCTGTGGCCCGCGCTCGAGCGTGCCGCGCAATGGGTGATCGACAAGTGCGACCGCAATCCTTACGGACTGCTCGATTACCAGCGCACGTCGGAGCGCGGCCTTGCGAATCAGGGCTGGAAGGATAGCCACGATTCGGTGTTCCACGCGGACGGCCGCTTCCCGGACGGGCCGATCGCGCTCGTCGAAGTGCAGGCGTATGCGTGCGCGGCGCTCGATGCGATGTCGATGTGCTCGCACCGGCGCGGCCACGCGGCCGACGCCACCCGCTATGCGTTGCGCGCGAAGACGTTGCGCGAGCAGGTCGATGCGCTGTTCTGGATGCCGGAAGGCGACTTCTACGGCATCGCGCTCGATGGTCATGGCGACCTGTGCCGCGTGTTCGCGTCGAACGCGGGCCATCTGCTCGCATTCGGTCTGCCCGACGCCGAGCGCGGCGCGGCGGTCGCCGGCGTGCTCGGCTCGGCGCTGTTCCAGACGGGGTGGGGCATCCGCACGCTCGCGGCCGGCCAGCCGCGCTTCAACCCGATGGCGTATCACAACGGGTCGGTGTGGCCGCACGACAATGCGCTGATCGCGCGCGGGCTGGCGCGCTACGGCGACAAGACCGCCGCAGTGAACCTGCTGCGCGCGCTGTTCGAGGCGGCGGTGAGCTTCGAGATGCGCCTGCCCGAACTGTTCTGCGGGTTCCCGCGCCGGCGCGGCGAACCGCCGACCGCGTATCCGGTGGCTTGCCTGCCGCAGGCGTGGGCGGCCGGTGCGCCGTTCATGATGCTGCAGGCCTGCCTCGGCGTGAGCATCGACGCATCGCGCCACGAGGTGCGCGTCGAGCGCCCGACGCTGCCGGAAGGCGTCGACTGGCTGCGGATCGACGCGTTGCGCGTCGGTGACGAAACCGTGTCGCTCACGTTCCGCCGTGTCGACGGCCAGGTCGTCGCGGCGGCGGAGCAGCCGGGCCGCGTGAAGGTGGTCGCGGTGCTGTAGCGCGGCGCGGCGCGAACGTTGCGCGATGTCGCGCCACGTTCGCGCGCAGCGGCATAGAATCGTGACATGACCCTTGAACGATGGCGGAGGTAGACGATGACGACCGACAACCGGCCCGACGACAGCGAGCACAAGCTCGAGAATCTGGAAGCGGCGGTCGACCACCTGCACAAGTCGATCGAATCGCAGAGCATCGCGGTCGGCGCGGCGAAGGGCATCCTGTTCAGCCTGATCGAAACGCTCGGCGCGCTGATCGGCGATCCCGACCTGCCCGAGCACGCGCGCTCGGGTTACGAGGCGCTGCGCGACAAGGCGAGCGAATTGCGCGGCGGGCTCGACCGGCATTGATGCCCGGATTGCCCGGCCCCGGCGCCTGCCGCACGGGCCGCGCCGGGGCTGCCCGATTCTGTAGATGAAGCACAAAACCCCGTGCGCTCAATGAGTTAGGTGGCCGGTGCGCAGGATATCCACAAGCTTGCCAACACAATCTGTGGAGAACCGTCCGGCCCCGCGCCGCGTGCGGTGCGGGCCCTGCGAAAGCGCCGACGCTGCCACAGGGTTGACCTCGCAAGGTCCGTATATTGAATCCCCTTTTGTATCAGGATGTTACGCGCCGCATTTGAGGGATATCCACAGGCTTGCCAACATATTCTGTGGATAACTCGCAATCGATTGCGTCGCGACAGTTGAGGATCGGGCCGCCGGGGGCTCCGCTCGCGACGCCCGTGAACAAAGGCTGCCCGATGTCTGCGTCGGCCCGCTAATTCGTGCGCGATCAAGGGCTTAGGCCCCGGGTACCCAGGATATCCACATCCTTGCCAACACTTTCTGTGGACAAGCCGGGCCGCGTCATTCGGCCTGCGCCGTGGCGGCCGCCTCGGCCACGATCCAGTCGCGAAAGAGCGTCATGGCCGGCGTGAGCGGTTTCGACTTCAGCGACGTGAGCCAGTAACCGCCGGCGCGCACGTCGATGTCGAGCGGCCGCACGAGCAGGCCGAGCTGCAGTTCGCGCGCGAACATGCACGCCGGCGCGAGCGCGACGCCCGCGCCCTGCATCGCGGCCTCGACCATCAGCCGCGACGAATCGAACACGGGCCCGTTGACCGCCCACGGCGCAAGCTGCGCGGCGTCGAACCAGCCGTGCCATTCGTCGGTGCGATATGAGCGCAGCAGCGTTTCGTTCGCGAGATCGGCCGGTTGCGCGAGGCGCCGCGCGATGTCCGGCGCGCACAGCGCGGTGAGCGGCGCGTCGAGCAGGCGCTCGTTGCGCGTGGTCGGCCAGTTGCCTTCCCCGAAGCGGATCGCGAAGTCGAGGCCCTCGGCGGCCAGGTCGACGACGTTGTTGTTGGTCCGCATCCGCAGCTCGACAAACGGATGGGTATCGCCGAACTGCTTCAAGCGCGGAATTAGCCAGCCTAGGGCAAACGTGCCGACGACGCCGAGCGTCAGCACCTCGTGGAAGCGCCCGCCGTCGAACTGCTTGAGCACGGTCTCGATGCGGCTGAACGCGTCGCTGAGCACCGGCAGCAGCGCGCGCCCCTCGTCGGTGAGCCCGAGGCCGCGCGGCAGCCGCGTGAACAGCGTGCAGCCGAGCCGCTCCTCCAGCGAGCGCACCTGCTGGCTGACCGCGGCCTGGGTCACGCTCAGCTCGAGGCCGGCGCGGGTGAAGTTCAGGTGGCGCGCCGACGATTCGAACGCGCGCAGCGCATTGAGCGGAAGATGAGGGCGGAGCTTGGTCATAAGAATTTCTTTTGTCAGCGCTCAATTATCGTTGCTTGTCAGGCAACCGTAAAGTCCCGATAGTGCTGTCTCGCCGGCCGGGCGCGTTCCACACCCTTTCGCTCACATTCCACCACGAGACAACCGACATGACCTACTCATCGAAACGTCGAACCCTGTTGCTGGCCGCGGCGACGGCGCCGCTTGCGTTGACCGTTGGCGCATGCGCGTCGCGGCAGGCCGCGGCGCCGGACGACGCAACTGCCGCAGCCGCGGCCGCGGCTGCGGCCGTGACCGTGACGCCCGCTGCCGCCGGGCAGATGCTGGCCGATCTCGAACGCAGCGCGGGCGGCCGCCTCGGCGTGTGTGCGATCGACATCGCGACCGGCCGGCGCGTGGAACATCGCCAGAACGAGCGCTTCCCGTTCTGCAGCACGTTCAAGGCGATGCTGAGCGCGGCGGTGCTGGCGCAGAGCGTCGATCGACCGGCGTTGCTGCAACAGCGCGTGACGTACACCCAGGCCGACCTCGTCAACTATTCGCCGGTGTCGGGCAAGCATGTCGACGACGGCATGACGGTCGCCGCGCTGTGCGAGGCCACGATCCAGTACAGCGACAACTCGGCCGCGAACCTGCTGATGAAGCTGCTCGGCGGCCCGTCGGCGGTGACGGCCTATGCGCGCTCGATCGGCGACGACACGTTCCGGCTCGATCGATGGGAGACCGAACTGAATACCGCGTTGCCGGGCGACCTGCGCGACACGACGACGCCGGCCGCGATGGCCGCGAGCATGCGCGTGCTGATGGTCGGCGAGGCGCTGCCGGCCGCGCAGCGTGCGCAGCTCGTCGCGTGGATGCGCGGCAACAAGGTCGGCGACAAGCGGCTCCGTGCGGGCGTGCCGGCCGGGTGGACGGTCGGCGACAAGACGGGCACCGGCGACTACGGGACGACCAACGACGCGGGCGTCGTGTGGTCGCCGTCGGGTGTGCCGATCGCGCTGGCCGTGTACTACACGCAGGCGCGTGCCGATGCGCGCGCGAAGGACGACGTGATCGCGTCGGTCGCACGCATCGTGGTCCGGGCATTCGGTTGAGGCGGGCGGCACGACGTGCGTGATGCGATCCGCACGCATGCCGTGCCGCAGCCGTGACCTGCGCGATCAAACGTTGTGCGATCAACGACTTAGGTCACGCATGCTCAGGATATCCACATGCTTGCCAACAAAAAGTGTGGACAAGCCCGCACGCGGCCGCATCCGGCGTGGCGCGGGCCGCCGTGCCGCGTTTGAGGCGGCGCGGACAAAGTCTTACGGATCAAGCGCTTGGCCCTTGGTATGCGCAGGCTATCCACAAGCTTGCCAACACAATCTGTGGACAAGCCGGTTCGCTCGCGCGGAAGGCGCCCGTCACGTCGCGAAGGGGCGTGCGAGCGGCACTTTCCCGGCCGTGTGCCGCATTTGAGGCAGCGCGGACAAAGTCTTACGGATCAAGTGCTTGATCGCGGTATGCGCAGGCTATCCACATGCTTGCCAACACAATCTGTGGACAAGCCTGGCAGCCGCGATCGCGACGATCAGGGCTGCCGATCGTCGACGGTGGGCCAGCGCGCGAACGCGAACACCCACAACATGATGAAGTTCAGGACCGGGACGAACATCGTCAGGATCCACCAGCCCGAATGCCCGGTGCGCCGAACGATGCGGACGTACGGATAGATGACGACGGCGACCAGCACGAGTGAGACGACCAGCTGCCACGCGGTGAAGTGTTCCATGGTCTTCCTCGGAGTGAGGTGTCGTGGTGCGGCGCCGGCGGAACGGCCGGCCCGTTGAGCCGTCGCGCGAAGCCGGCGATGCGCGGCCGCGTGCGGCTCGCGTGATCTTGACGCGTGGCGGGCGTGAGCGTCAAGGCGACGGTGAGGCGCTGCTGTTGCGCGGGATCGTGCGCTTGCACGCAGGCTCGGGCCGTAGGGTGCCGCAACCGTGACGCCGCGCACGAACCGTAGCCGGATCAACGGGTTAGCGCAGGCTTGCGCAGGATATCCACAAGCTTGCCAACACAATCTGTGGGTAAGTGGCGCCGCGCATGGCGGCCGCTTGTGAACCGACTGCGGCGTGCGTCGTCGTGGCGTCGTGATGCGAAGTGCGGCGAAGCGGTGTGTGCGATGGTCGTCACCGGGGCCTCGTCTGCATCACGCGTGCCAAAGTCCATCGGATCAAGGGTTTAGCGTTGCGGTGCGCAGGATATCCACAAGCTTGCCAACATTTTCTGTGGACAACATTGGCGGTGGCGGCGAACCCTTGTCGGGCGGACAAGATAGACGATGTGGCGAAACAGGGTGTGGATGCTTCAGGCCATTCCCACACGACCCCCCATCCCCTATCCCGCATGACGAATTGACATGACACCCCCCTGGAGTTGCCCCTGTAATACCTGACGCAACATCACACTAAGGATTGCTGAATCCATCGAGCGCCGGAACTCGCGAGGCGAGCGATGTTTCAGTGAGCTATGGGAATGCTTCTCGTTGTAATGCTCGAACGCGATGGCCAAATTGCGTGCAGCAGTCGCTGCGTCCGGCGTCGGCATGAAGGCGACGTAGTCGCGTTTCATCGTCTTCACGAAGCTCACGGTCATCCCGTTACTTTGCGGGCTGCACACCGGCGCGTGTCGTCAGCCGTGTAGCCCGAACCGCTGTCGCTCAGCCACCGATTTCGAACGGGGTATGCAAGTCGTTGCCAAACCGATTTTCCACAGCAGCCAGCATCACGTCTCGCACGATGTCACCGCTGTGGCCTGCCGTCGTGGCCGCCCGGCTCATCGCCTCACGGCCGCAGCAATCCAGCGCGAACGTTACGTGCAGTGGCTCGCCATTGTCGCAGCGGAACTCGAAGCCGTCCGAGCACTACCGCTGATTGCTGCGCGCGACGGCCACCTTGCCGTCGTGTCGACGTTGGGGGCGGGGCGGAATCGGTCGGCACCGCATCAGCAACCCATGCGTGCGCATGACACGATAGATGCGCTTGGTGTTGAACGGCACTAGCCCAACCGCGACGCGCTCGTTGCGCAATATGTCCCAAACCCGGCGATAGCCATAGCTGGGCAAATCGCTGACGACCCAGCGGATTTCCTCGACAGCGACCGCGTCGTCAGTCTGCCGTCGATTGACGGCCATCGCGCCACGTCGCCGGACGCGACAACCGTGCCGATACGTTCGAGCGCGACACGCCGAGAACTTCACAAATCAGTTTCACTGGTCGTCCTCCGGCAGCGAGGGCGAGTGCGCTATACATTTTTGCCCGGCCGTACTCGACTGCTCCGCGGAGAATCTCGTTCTCCATGGTCTTCTTGCCGAGCATCTGTTGCAGCTCACGAATCTGCTTGAGCGCGTCGGCCAGTTCCGAGGCTGGAACTACTTCCTCGCCAGCCTTGACCGCTGACGGCTCCCATCCTGATATAGCTTGCGCCAGTGGAACAGCTGGTTCGGATTCACGCCGTGCTGGCGCGCGATCATCGAAACCGATTTCCCCCGCTCGAAACTCTCGCGAACCATCGCCAGCTTCTGCTCCGCCGTCCGGCGCCGCCGACGCTCCGGGCCCGTCAACAATTTCATCACTTCCTGCCAGGTGTTAGTCAAAGACACCGTCTTATGCCTGCCCGCTATTGTAAGTGGGTGACTGTGTCCGGCGATTCAGAGGGCTGCTCCAGACGTCCAGCACTGAGTCCGATGTGATGGCAGTGTGTCTTGTTATCTCGAGAAGTGAGGATGCCTATTGATATGGGTAGGATTTATCTCGAATTTTCGTGTGGTTGATTCGGTCTGCTGGTTGTTGTTCTGCTGGTGTGAATTTGCTTCGGCAGACGGCGCAAGCCGTGATGGAGGAGCGTCCAGAAGGCTGCAATATGTCCGAGCCGCCCAATTGGGCTCGTGTGAGGCGGCAAGTCACTTGCCGTTGTCCGCTTGAGCCAGCCCCGGTTGTGCAGAGGTTGTGTGTGCAACTTATACGCGGAGCATGTCCATTGTCACGACAAAAAACACACTATGAATTTTTGCTAGGTCTTTTTAATTTCGGACGCGTCTCATGTATTTTTCCCGGTGTGTTCGGTAAATTCGACGTAGGAGAAATGCCGTTCGACGGAGATGAAACGTGAAAGACAATACCTCAGGCAAGGATGTCGCTCGCTTTGGCGATTCAACGGATCACGGCGGCACGGTTGTTCACGTCGCAGACAACGTTATGCGCGGGGGATTTCGGGCGCTGTCCATTGGTGACGAATGCGGCGGTGGGGCAGTATTTGGCCTGCTTGGATCATCAGCGTCCCTTCGTGGCAGCGAGGCCCTTCGCCGACTCGATGACAATAACGGTGCTGTGGAGGACGTAAATATTATTGCGTCACTGTACAGTCAATACCTTAGATTTCTCGATGATCCGCTTTCATTGGCCGAGCGGGCAATCCCTCATACACAGGAAGCCACTCCATCTGCGTTGCCCGTGCAGGCTGAACCGGGATTGGGTTTGCTCACTATGGTGGAGTTGCCGCCGCAACCGGTTAAGCCGGTTGCCAAGCCCCAGGGGATCACGGAGCTACTCAGGCCTCCGGTCAAACTTGAACAGCTGTTCGGCGACCTCAGTGGGGTACCGGACCTCTGTGAACCGGAGCAACGGAACGACGTGCTGGGTCTGTTCGCGCCTGCCGAATTCCTCGCAGCCGCATCACGCCATGCTGCCCAGGGGCTACCCGAACTGGCGCGACGTGAACATCATATGGCCGCAATGGATAGCCCTGCGTCCCTGCAGGTCGGGTTGTTGCCTGATAGCGAAACGTCCTGACGTGTCAGTCTGCATACGCTCGCCGAGTAGCCCAATACGATCCACCCTATTGTCGGAATCACCATGTCCAACGCGTTTGATGTTCGGAAGCTATATCCGGTCATGCAGAAATTCAGCCGGCCCCGAACACTCTCTATCAGTGGTGCGGCCGTCCCGCTATCGCACAACGGCGAGCCTATATTGCAACTGGTTGCGATCGAAGGCGAGGAAGAACTTTCCAAAATATACACCTACGATTTGGAGGTTAAAACCTCGCTCGACGCGGGATTGAGTGACGAAGAGGCGGCGAATCTCAATACGCTCGACATGATTGGGAAGGAACTGACCGCCACCATCCAGCTTGACGGAATGGGCACTTTTATCCCTGGAATGCCAGGGACGACCGGTGCAGCAAACATCGGACGCGGGTTACGCGAAATCAGCGGGATTATCACGGCAGTGAGTTTTGCCGGGCAGTCAGGTCGACAGAGTAGGTATCGACTCAAATTGCAACCGTGGATCGCGCTGGCTGAGAAACGCTCGGATTACAGGATCTTCCAGAATAAGTCTGTAATTGAAATCATTCACGAAGTGCTGAGCGACCACTACCTCTACTCGTGGGACATGCGGCTAAGCGAGTCCTATCCAAAGCTGGTCTATCAGGTCCAGTATGGCGAAACCGACTTTCATTTTATCCAGCGTCTAATGGAAGAAAACGGGATTTACTGGTTCTTCGAGCATTCAGATACGGTGCATCGCATGGTCCTGGTGGACCAGTTGGGGGCGCACAAGCCGGTTGACAGTGAAGCCTATCAGACGCTGTCGTACTATCCGCCGGGCCGCAGGGTTGACATGGAGCACATCGACAACTTTGATACGACTGCGCGTATCCAGTCAGGTCAGTGGACCACGAACGATTTCGACTTTACCCGGCCAAGGGCTAATCTGGAGGCACAGATTCAGTTGCCACAGAACACCTCGCACAATGCGCTTGAACGCTACGAGTGGCCCGGCGACTACACCGAACTGAAGGCCGGTGAGCAGTTTGCACGGATACGCATGCAGGAAATGCGTGCCCTGGGCGAGCGGGGTACGGGCGGTGGGAATGTGCGGAACGTCGTGTGTGGGACGACTTTTACGCTGGCGGGTTTTCCGCAAGCCGATGCAAACCGCGAATACCTTGTTATCCGGGCTCGGCTGGATGCGGCTGAACTCGACGAGGCAACCGATACCGGCGAATACCGGATTCGGACACGGTTTGAAGTGCAGCCGGCCACGACCGTTTTTCGTCCACCGCGCACGGTCAGCAAGCCGCGTACAACCGGCCCGCAGACGGCCATTGTTACGGGGGCCGACGGGAGCGAAATCTACACGGACCAGTATGGCCGGGTGAAGGTGAAGTTCCACTGGGACCGCTCGCCAGTACATGATCAGACATCATCCTGCTGGCTGCGAGTTTCCTATCCGTGGGCAGGCAACAACTACGGGACCATCAGCGTTCCGCGGGTCGGCTCGGAAGTGATAGTGGACTTCGAGAACGGCGACCCTGACCGGCCATTTGTAACGGGGCGGCACTACAACGCGCACAACATGCCGCCGTGGGAGTTGCCCGCCAATGCGACCCAGAGCGGCACGCTGACGCGCTCCACCGATCAGGGCGGCTACGAAACCGCCAACGCGCTGCGGTTCGAGGACAGGAAAGGCAGGGAGGAAATATGGTTCCATGCCGAAAGGGATATGCGAACCGAAGTTGAAAACGATGAATCGCATACGGTTGGGCATGATCGCGCGAAGACAGTCGGACATGATGAATTGGTGACGATTGACAACGATCGTACGGAAAAAGTCGGCCGAGGCGAACAGGTCGAGATTGGTGTCGATCGTCGTCACACCATTGGCCAGGATGCGTTTCTTTCGGTTGGGCGCGATCACCGCATCCAGATCGGCAAGGATCGAATCGAGGAAACTGGCAACAATCGCAAGGACACGATTGCGGCCAACTTCCAGGTCACGACTGGCGGCAACGCCGAACACAAGGTGCAGGGGCGTCACCAGATCGAAGCGGGACAGGCTATTGAGCGCAAGACCCGTATCTACCAGCTACAGGCGGGCGACAAGGCTGAAATCATCGGCCCGACCGGAAAGATCACACTCGACGGTGAGGGCATCACGATTGAAGGAGTCCGGATCAAGCTGAAGGGGCCGGTCCAGACCGAGACCGGCTGGGTCAAGAACGCCCTGGACATGCGCTCAGACGTGAACAAGGGCGACCCGTTCACACCGGACTACTTCCCGTTTTCAGGCTGACGCCTGCCGTCTATTCCATCAAGGAACCGTGCCTCGTGATTGTGACTTTCCCATTTGAAGACGATCCTTATTACAGCGCCCCGCAGCCGGCGTCTTACCCGCAGTCAGCCAGTGCCGCGCTGAGTACGCCAGCACTTGTCCGCAAATATATTGATCTCACGAAGCACGTCGCGGGAGGCGTATTCCCGGTAGGGCGCAACCGCTTCTGGCACGGCGGCGTACACCTGAGCGGAAAAAAGCCGGTGCGCGCGATCGCGGACGGTACCATCGTCGCGTTCCGACTGGATCGGGACTATATCGACAGCGAACTCGACCGGCAGATCAAGGCGGCCGCACCCGTGAAGGCGTCAGCGTCGAAAGCCAAGCGGCAGCCATCACCGCCCCGGCAGTTCAGCAGTAGCTTTGTACTGATTCGGCACGAGTGCGAGGCCAATAGAGGAGGCGGTGAAATGCAGCCCGTTGAGGGCGTTTCGCAGGGTGTCAGCGCGAGCATCCCCAGATACATCGGGGCGCACTTCTACTCGCTCTACGCGAATCTGCTGCCGCAGAAGCAGTTGCAGAACAAGGCAGTCCTGCCGCCGTTTCTCACGACCACCCATACAATTGTCCCGGTTGCCGCGTTGCGCGGGGACGAAGTAACGGTAAGCGCGGTGATCGATGACGGGCACCACATGGTCAAGATCAGGATTACTGATATCAATACCCGCAACAGTGGCGAGGGATGGATCGAGCGCATGTATCTGGACGTGGAGCCAGGCGCTCCACTGAGGCCCGAGCAGAAAATCCGGCTGGGCTACCCCATTTCGTTCATGTATTGCTGCCATCCTACGGAAAAGCGGTGGATGCCGTTGGACCGCACCTTCTCAATGGAGTACCCGGTCAGGGCCGGACAGGTGATTGGTTACGCCGGGATAACGGACGGCGATCTTGGCCCGGTGGCGGACAGCTTCCACTTCGAGATTTTTACTGGTGAGAATAGGCTGGTGAAGCAGATGAAGCCGCTTGTTCCGCTGAACATTGTCAACCCAAGTTCGTCGTGCCAGGAATATGTGGATGGACAGAAGAGCGATGGTATGGGGAAGGTGTGGTTGACGCGGAATGCAACGCTGGCAACAGATGTTTTTTCAAGGGAAGGCAGATTATCCGCATCAAGCATGCAAGTGTTTCCAGCCAGCTCCTGCTTTTTGGGAGCGATACCCTGCGGGGTGGATGGAACGGTGCCAACTCAAGTTGAGGAATTGATATGTTTCAAACTCTTTGGCATGGATGGAAGCACCTACTACGCGTACGCCGATCGAGTGAGCGCAGCAGCCGATGGGCGGGAATTTGTCCGCGACGCGTGGGTGACGCTGACTACCGATAGCGACTGGGTAGCACGGGGATGGCAGACCTATGTGGATAGCGAACTGAATACAACGGACGACGGTTTTGTTGAGGATGACGATGCGGTCATGCAGAAAATCCTGTCCGCCGCACACAAGTCTTCTGCGAGCCTGAGTCTCGAGGATCTTCACGCGGATGGCGTTGACGCGATCTTGCGCACCGCCGCTGTCCGGTTCCACACGGAATGGGACAGCAGTAACAACAGCAAGCGATACGACAAACTTCAGCAAGGTGGCCATCCGCCGCTTCCGCAATTGTCCGACAGCCAGTTCAAGGCGTTCTTGCAGGATATTCAGCGTCAGCAGTTCTGGAGCGACGCGAAGGTACAGCAGGACGGTGTGAACAATGCCATGAAGCCGCTCTCCACGCCGATGGATGCGAAGAACTGGCATTTCCACCCAGTGGGCTTTCTGGCCCAGATGCGGGAATGTCTCGCAACGGACGCAACGCTGCCCGAGGAGGCGTTCGAACTGGAAATCCGGCAGAGCTGGATAACCTGCCTGAAGCTGATCGAGAAGCGCCTCAAACAGCTCGAACCCTGGGCGGACGCCAACGCCGCCATGCCTGATGCGCCCTCGGCGCGGGTGCCAGTCATCAGGGAATATGCGACCGTGCAAACGATTCACAATGTTGCTCATCACGATCTCTGGTCAAACTTCGAATACTGGTTTGGCGTAACGCCCAATGACATCGCTGCCCCGGAGACGTTGCACGGCCAGCTTGCGGCCGCGCCTGCCGGGCATCACGTCCATAGCTACCTGAAAGGCATGCGGGAGTTCTTCCGCCATATATCCATGCAACGGGTGGTCAAGGGCGCACTGGGTTTTGAGGCAGGTGCCTATGTGCATCCGGGGGTGTATCCGGCCAAGGCGCTCAAGCCTGCCCGATCAGGCTTCCGGATGGAATACGTCAATATCGCTTGCCAGTATGGTCCGTTCTTCCGAAGCTTTAATAACAGGGATCCGGTCGATCAGAACCGTATGGAAATCCAGTTGCACGAGGTGGCGCATTTGCAGAACACTGCTCATGCCAAGGACCAGAAGATCGACGTTAACGGGGCAGATGACCCTGACAAATACAACGGAAAGACTGCCTATGGGTCACGCGCGGCACGAGTACTTGCCGAGTTCACGCCTAACAGGGCGTTAGCTAATGCCGAAAGTATTGCATTTTTTATCGAGAGCGCAAAGGATGAAACCTGACCGTCTGACAATGAACGGCATTCGCACCATCATTTCGATTGGAGGGATGGTGGCGCTGCTCGGCTGCACGTCCCTTGCGGAACAGCAAGCGGCGCCGCCTTCGAACCAAACTACGAAAAGCTCTATGACCGACAAGCAAAGTGGAAACCAGACGGGCGTCGTGCCGAATGAGCGGGTGAGCTGGGTCAAGAATCCGCTGATCACGCAGATCAGGTTTCATGACGCAATTGTGCGTAATGACAGTGTAAAAATACGGTACTACACCACATACATAAATCCGAGCGATGGGGACGTTAAGACAACGGGCAAGCCCACGCCGGATGGTCCTGCAATGCGGTTGTATTCGGGAGGCAAGGAGATTAAGCCTGCCCCGCCTAAGTACAGTGGCATTGAGCCTTATGTCGCGGCTCCCCGGGACGAAGATATAAAGCGATCTACCTATGTGATGAAGGCAAAGGAGAAATGGGTAGGCGAAGTTGCAGACGAATTTGTGATCTTGAATACCCAGTTTCTTACTGGCACACACATTTATGAAGTCGTCTACTGGCATACGCAACTCGACTGGATCGACGTGCGCGAGGTTCTGGACCGTACCGATACGGGCAAGGGCAGGATGATGTATCCGATTACTGACAACGCGCCGTCGAACCGCCTCTATTTCAGGGTCTACAAGCCGACCGATGAAGAAGCGCGTGAGGGGCGGCACATTGAATTCCTTGGCGAAGTGGATGCCCGTACGCAGGTCCCCGCGTTGCCGTACGCCCGTCCGGGCGACTACGCGCCAAAGTCCGGCTACTGGGCCGCGACAGGCAAGAGCATCGAACGGCTTGGCGGCTATTACGAAGTGTTCGTCAAGGAAGGGGATTCACTGCCGAACCTGCCGGGGGACCGGGGTGTGGACCCCTTCAGCTTCCAGTGGAAGTATGTGGGCGAACAGTGTGCCGCCGCTGGAAAGTAACGGCTGATCAATATCACCCTCGGAGATTTTTATGCGACCCGTTGTGCTTGTCGGCCATCGCCATGTCTGTCCGTTGCACGGACCCGGAAATGTTATCAGCGGCACGGACGGCGTGACAGTCGGGGGGAGAAAAGCGGCCTGTGTCGGTGATTCTACGAGTTGCGGTGCTGTCATCGTCACCGGGGGCGTAACCACGTTTGGCGGTCGGGCGGTCGCCCGCGAGGGTGACACCACCAGCCACGGCGGCACGCTGGTCGAGGGCGATAACGGCTGGTTGCTTGATTGAGCGGAACAGGGAAAGCACGCCATGATTCAACTTCCAGGCAGACATGCACCGGGCGACGCATCAGCGTCCGCTGAGTCGCCGCAGCTTGTCGCTGTTCGCATGCCTCTCAATAGTAGACAGGGCGGGGTGGCTGCCGTTTGTGTGGCGGCAGGCAAAGTTCTTCACGCTTTCGCGTCTTACTTTGACGCGATGATCAGAGCAACGCACTTGGCTACGCCGAACAGCCGAATCGGTGTTTGGGGGTAGGGCATTTGCCGCCGGGGACGATCCAGCCATCCAGCCGGGATGGGTACAACGTGCTTCTGCAAACGGGTCGGGTCGCCCGCCAGGGACGATTGATTACTGGACCGGACAACCAGCCGCCAGGATGTTTTCTTAAACTTCGCCGGGCAGGTCATGCCCTCACGCCGTGCAGATACCGGCCACGCCGACTTTCTGGAACAGGTGCGGGCTCGCGACGGCGGACGACGGATAGGCCGGCAGCACGCGGAGCGCCGCATCCAGGTCAGCTGAACTGAAGTCGCCGGCGATGTCGCGGACATGCTGTTGCCACTGCCCGACCACGGCCTGACAGGCCGCCTCGCTGCGAGGCGGCAGCGCGTACAAAGGGGAACGTTTGTGTGCCGGATCGGGTAGCGACTCAACCGGCCCGTCGCCGGTCAGCGCGTTGATCTGTTTCAGCACCGCCTGCCGACGGCCTGCCAATCGAGCGAATCGTCGACGACAACTGAGTCGGGTGGTGGACTGCCCCGGCCTGGCGCATTTGCCGCGCACGACCGGCAAACCCTTTCCGATCAATGGCTTGGTGCCGTTAATGGCAGGTTGTCCACAAGCTTGCCAACACAATCTGTGGAAAAGCCGTGCGTCGTGCGTCGCGCGCGTCAGGCCGGCAGCGGAAAGCGCACCGTGACGGTCAACCCGCGTCCGCCGGGCGTGGTGCCGAGCGCGACCGTCGCGCGATGCTGTTCGGCGATCCGCTTGACGATCGACAGCCCGAGCCCGCTGCCCGACGACGTGACGGCCTGCGCACCCTCGCCGCGATAGAAGCGCTCCCACACGTCGGTGCGTTCGGATTCCGGGATCCCGGGGCCGTCGTCCGCGACTTCGAGCACGGGCGTCGTGCCGTCGATGCGTGCCGACACATCGACGCGCGCGCCGTCGCCCGCATAGCGGATCGCGTTGTCGACGAGATTGTTCAGCAGCACGCGCAGCGTGTCGGCATTGCCCGACGTCATCACCGGCGTCGATACGATCGCGCCGAGATCGATCCGGTGCGCGTCGGCGACGCGCGTGCGATCCGATACCACCGACCGGCACAGCGCGGCGAGATCGACGGGGGCCGACGCGGAGGCGGCGGCCTGCGCATCGGGCTCGAGGCGCGCGAGCGTCAGCAACTGCTCGGCGAGGTGGCCGAGGCGCGTCGTGCCCGCCTGGATCTGCGCGAGGATGTGCTCGCGTTCCTCGGCGGTCGCCGCGCGCCGCAGCAGCTGCGACTGGATCGATAGCCCCATGATCGGCGTGCGCAATTCGTGCGCGGCATCGGCGATGAAGTGGCGCTGCAGCGTGAACGAGCGGTCGAGGCGCGCGAGCAGGTCGTTGATCGCTTCGGCGAGCGGCCGGACTTCGTTCGGCATCGAGCCGACGTCGACCGGTTCCAGATTGTTCGCATTCCTGCGTTTGAGACCGGATGCAATCGTGCGCAGCGGCCGCAGCCCCGCGCCGATGCCGAACCACAGGCCGATCGCGAGCAACGGCAGCATCGAGAAGACCGGCCACAGCAGGTGCACGGCAATGCCCGCGATCGCTTCCCATCGCGCATGGCGGGCCTGCGCGAGCCGGATCGTCGTGCCGCCGCGCTCGGTCACATAGGTGCGCCACGGCTGGCCGTCGACGTCGACGCTCGCGATGCCTTTCTGCTCGGGCGGCGGCAGTTTCGAATCGCGGTCGGTCGAATACACGAGCACGCCGTTGCGCCACACCTGCAGCAGCACGGCGTCGGGATCGCTCGCTTCGAAGCCGTGCTTGCCGTTGGCATGGTTGCTGAACGACAGTTCGCCGTTCGGGCCGACGACGATCTGCTTCGACATGCTGCGCATCTGGTCGTCGAGCAGGTCGTCGAGCTCGCGCAGCGCGCCCCAGTAGGTGCCCGCGCTCGCGACGAGGCCGATCACGCACGCGGCCGGCATCAGCCACGTCAGCAGGCGCCGCCGCAGCGACGTGTTGCGCCAGCGCGCGATCGCCCGTTGGATGCGCGTCATGCGCCGTCACCGATCCGGTAGCCGACGCCGCGCACCGTGCGGATCATGTCGTGGCCGAGCTTCTTGCGCAGGTTGTGGATGTGCACCTGCACGGCGTTGCTCTCGATTTCCTCGCCCCAGCTGTACAGCCGTTCCTCGAATTGCTCGCGCGAGATCACCGCGCCCGGGTCGCGCATCAGCTCGTGCAGCAGCACGAACTCCTTCGGCGACAGTGGCACTTCGTCGTCGTTGAGCCAGACGAGGTGCTTGACGGGGTCGAGCCGCAGCGGGCCGATCACGAGCGTCGTCTGCGCGCGGCCCGCATGGCGGCGGTTCACGGCGCGGATGCGGGCGAGCAGCTCGTCGAGCTCGAACGGCTTGACGAGATAGTCGTCCGCGCCGCTGTCGAGGCCGGCGATGCGGTCGGGCACGCCGTCGCGCGCGGTGATGATGATCGCGGGGAGGGTTTCGTCGCGGCGGCGCAGCGCGGCGAGCACCGACAGGCCGTCGCGGTTCGGCAGCCCGAGATCGAGCAGCAGCAGGCCGTAGCCGGTCGCGCGCAGCGCGAGCGACGCGGCGTCGCCGTCCTTCACCCAGTCGACCGCGAAGCCTTCCTGTTTGAGGCCCTGTTCGAGCCCGCTGCCGATCAGCGGATCGTCCTCGACGAGCAATACGCGCATGAATTCGTGTCTCTTCAACGGGGCGCCGTGGCACCCGGGGTTCCCATGATAAGCGCCCGTGTCTTAGGCGCAGCTTAAATGCGGGCGGCGTGCGGCGGGCGCTCCCGGGCGTCCGATGCGGCACCGCGTCGCTTCCGGGCGACCTTCAGGTTTGCTTAATCTTACGGTCCGTAATCTGGCGCCGTCGCGTCCAACGGGGCGCGGCGTCACATCGAAGAAGAGGACCACGATCATGAAACACCTGGCCAGAATCCTGACGGTTGCACTCGCCACGCTGCCCGCTGCCGTCTACGCGCAATACACGGGGCCGTCCACGCTGACCCCGACCACCGTGAAGGAGCTGCTTGCGAACGGCAAGGACGACCAGCACGTGCAGCTGCAGGGCCGCATCGTCAAGCATGTCGGCGGCGAGGATTACGAATTCGCCGATGCGACCGGCACGATCCGCGTCGAGATCGACCACAAGTTGTGGACGGCCGGCCAGCCCGTCAGCGACAAGAATGAAGTGAAAGTGACCGGCGAATTCGAGCGCAAATGGTCGGGCAGCGTGAAGGTCGACGCCGATCACGTCGAAGTGCTGCGCTGACCGGTGCGCGCGGGGCCGGTGATACCATGGACGACCGGTTCCCGTTCCCACCAAGATGGCCGCCAATTTCGACGAACTCGCGTCCCGGATCCGGGCGCAATTTTCCGAGCTGAGCCCGCAATTCCAGGCGGGCGCTGCCTTCCTGCTCGATCATCCCGACGAAGTCGCCACCTCGTCGATGCGCAAGGTCGCCCAGCGCGCGCAGGTGCAGCCCGCGTCGCTCGTGCGGCTCGCGCAGCAATTCGGTTTCCCCGGCTGGAACGAGCTGCGCGACCTGTGCGTGGCGCGCGTGCGCACGCGCCCCGAGCCGCTCACGCAGCGGGCGCGCTCGCTCGTGCGGCCCGACGCGCAGGCGTCGCTCGCGCACGACCTGCTCGCCGCGCAACAACACAACCTGTCGGCCACCGCCGCGCAGAACGAGCACGCGCTCGCCGATGCCGCGAAACTGATTCGCAAGGCGTCGCACGTGCACGTCGCGGGGTTTCGCTCGTGTTATCCGGTCGCGTTCGGTTTCGTATACGGCTACCGGCTGTTCCGTCCGACCGTGTCGCTGCTCAATGGCGTCGCCGGTTCGCTGGAAATGGAGCTGCGCACGATCGCGAAGCAGAGCGTGACCGTCGTCGTCAGCTTCGCGCCGTATTCGCAGGAAGCGACGCGCGTCGCGCAGGCCGCGAAGGCGCAGGGCAGCCGGATCGTCGCGATCACCGATAGCGCGGTGTCGCCGATTGCGCTGCACGCCGATGCGCAACTGATCTTCACGCACGACAGCCCGTCGTTCTTCCCGTCGCTGGTGGCCGCGCATGCGATGGCCGAAGCGCTGGTCGCGCAGTTGCTGGCGCTCGAAGGCAGCGATGCGATCGCCGTGCTCGAGCGCACGGAAGCGGAGCTGCACGCGAAGGGCGCTTACGTCGTCTGACGCGGTGCGTGCGGCGGCGCCCCTTTCTCATTCGGGATTCAAGCGGATTCAACCGATGACGTTCACATACGAGGTGACGGACGCGGGCGACGCGGACGTTCGCAAGCAGATCGTCGCGCCACTCATCCGGTTCAACGAAAGCCAGGCGGGCCCGATCGACGCCCGTCCGCTGGCCGTGGTCGTGACCGATGGCGACGGCGCGGTGGTCGGTGGCTTGTGGGGCAGCACGGCATACGGCTGGCTGCATGTCGACCTGCTCGTGGTGCCCGAGGCCGCGCGCGGCCAGGGCGCGGGCACGCGCATCATGGATCTGGCCGAGGCGGAAGCCGTCGCGCGCGGCTGCCACAGCGCGTGGCTCGACACCTTCGACTTCCAGGCGCGGCCGTTCTACGAGAAGCGCGGCTATGTCCGCTTCGGCGAGTTGCCGGATTATCCGGTCGGGCACACGCGCATTTTCCTGACGAAGACGCTCGCGGGCTGAGCGCCGCCGCCGCATGGCGCGGCGCGGTTGACGACGTCACCGGCCGTCGCCTAGGATACCGGTCAGCGATGCAGGTCGCTTCCGGGTCCGCGGAAAGGGTTGAACCCACCTGTCGCAGCAAATTCAGCTTTCCTCCTGTCCTTTGTGCTGGCGGTATTGCGGACCTTCGGCCATTCACTGCACGAGGATTCGCATGAAAAAGCTGCCTCCCAAGGCCCATCCCGATCATCTGAAAAAGCAGGCCAAGGCATTGTTGCGCCTGTACCGGCAAGGTGACGCCGATGCCGTCGCACGCTTTGTCCGGTTTCTCCCCGCTGCCGCGAACCGCACGCACGACGAAGCGCTCGCGCTCGGGCTCCGGCTGCACGACGCGCAATCCTGCATCGCGCGCGAGTACGGTTTTGCGTCATGGGCCGATCTCGGCGCGTTCGTCGAAACGCATGCGCTGGCGGGGCAACAGCGGTCGGAGCTGATCCGGCGCTGGCTCGACCTCGCATACGGCGGCGACGTGACCGGCGGCTACGACGCACCCCGGCCGCGCGTCGCCGCGCAATTGCTGCTCGACCATCCCGATCTCGTTGCGGGCGATCCGACCGTCGCCTGCGCGGCCGGCGACCTCGACGCGGTGAAGGCGGCACTGGCCGCCGATCCCGGCTGGATCGCGCGCGCCGGCGGCGTGCTGAAGCTGCCGCCGCTGGTCGCCGTCACCCATTCGCGGCTCGGGCAGCTTCCCGAGTTTGCCGCGCGGCTGCGCGCCTGCGCGCGTCTTCTGCTCGATGCCGGCGCCGATCCGAACCAGCGGATCGGCAACCGCTTTCCGCCGGCTTCGCTCGCCGAACCCGACGAAGCGGCGCCGCTGTCGGCGCTGTACGGCGCGGCGGGCGTCAATCGCGATCCGGTTCTCACCGCGATGCTGCTGGAAGCCGGCGCCGACCCGAACGACGGCGAGTCGCTGTATCACTCGGTGGAGCATCCGGCCTGCACGCGCGTGCTGCTCGAACACGGCGCGCGGGTGAGCGGGACGAATGCGTTGCGGCGCGCGTTCGACATGCGCGATGCCGACGCGCTCGAACTGCTGCTCGCGCATGGCGGCGACCCGAACGAGCCGCCCGGCGAGGGGCTGGCGCAGACCTGGGGCGCACCGTTGTTGCGGGCGATCGGCGTGCGCTGCTCGGCGCGCCACGTCGCCGCGCTGCTGGCGGCCGGCGCCGATCCCCGCGCGCAAACGCCGACAGGCATCAGTGCGTACCGGCTGGCGATGCAGACCGGGCTGTCCGACGTCGC
>NZ_JAAGPH010000099.1:0-31302 GCF_017104705.1 Burkholderia sp. Se-20373
GCCTCGCGCGCTCGCTCGAACTGTGGCGCCGCTTCACGCCCGCGCTGCGCGACCGGATGCGCGAAGCGCTCGAGCAAGTCGCCGCCGGTGCGAAATCGCGTGACGTGCGCGAGATCGTCGAGAAGGCGTTGGCTTGACGGCTGGACGCGTCGGGGATTTCAGTTGATCCGGTGGTGCGGGATTCCATGTGTCTTGCAGATCGATGGCTAATGCCGAAGGCGGCGGTCACGTGTCTGCCCATCATGTGCGGAGCATTTGTCACCGAATGGACTTCTCCATGGCGGAAGACGCCGGCGCCCCGCATCGCTCGCGACAGACGTGACGCAATGTCGGACAGCTCCGCTCTGTATTGCCGACGCAATCACGTGGTCATACTAATTTTAATTCGGAAGATTTCAATTCGTATGTCGAATTTATCGATATAACGACGACGTGATTCCGAATAAAAATACTTTCCATATTTCTTTCGCGAGATCGTGCCGCTTATCGAGGGGGTTTTCTTTGCACGTGTGTCAGAAGCGGTTGCGCCGGGATTTATGCGTTCCTAATTCGTCATATTAAGTGAAACGTAAGATCTCGGCGGGCGGTAGGAAATTATGTCGCAACAAAAGTGAAAAGCGCCCAAAAAAAGAAATTCATTCTAAATTGGCGTCGCTATGATGATGTCATCTTAGGGGCGAACGCTTGCAATTGATTTGGTCAGATCACGGCGCGGCAGCCGGTCAATTCTTACGATCTCCATGTATCGCTGGATGTGGGACGGAGCAACGCAAATGGCTAGCTTTATCGATGATCTCTTGCGGGGCTACGCCGACCTCCGCCGTGTTCTCACCCGGGAGTTGAGCGCCGACGATGCCGCCGATATTGCGCAGTCGTCCTTTGAGCAGGTGCTCCGCTATGCGGGGCAGCGCCCGGTTGAATCGCCGGCCGGCCTGCTGTTCGCCATCTCGCGCAACCAGCAGATCGATTCCGCTCGACGCAGGAAGCGTGTCCCGCACCAGTCGCTCGACGACGTCGACGGACTCGTCGACCAGTTGCCCGTATCCGAACTGACGCCGGAGCGACGCTATGCCGCGCGTCAGCGGATGGAGATTCTCGGCAAGGCGCTGGATGCGTTGCCACCCCGTTGCAGGGAGGCATTCGTGTTGTGCAAGTTGCACGGTCTTTCGTATGACGAGACCGCGCAGGAGATGGGAATCAGCACGACCGTCGTGCGCAAGTACCTGGTCCAGGCGATGAAAGAATGCAGAATCGCCTTGCTGTAGAATGAATCATTCGATTCGCTACGGATTGTGCCATTTTCAACGATGACATGGACCGAGTCGCAAAAGGACGAGGCTGACGAACTCCTCGTAACGATCCATTTTGGTCGGGGCGAGGAGCGAACCCTTGCGCGTGCTGCGCTCCAGCGCTGGGCTGGAGACGATCCGAAACGTCTGGCGTATATCGCCGAGCATATGAGCGTCGACCGAGAGGTTGACACTTTCGTGCACGAACTGCGCGGTCGCTACAGGCGTCATCTTTCGCCCTCCCGGGAAGCCGTTGTGCGACGCGCGCCGAGATGGCCCGCAATCGCGAGTGCAATCGGTTTCAGTGCGTGTGCATTCGCGGTGGCCGCATGGGCGGTCAATCCGGTACTGTCGGAGCAGCGTTTTTCGTCGGCTGTCGGTGAGCAGGTCGACGCCGCCCTGGATGACGGCAGCCATGTGCGCCTCAACACCGCGACGTCCATACAGTTCGTCAATCGGCTCCGGTCCCGCGAAGTAACGATGCTCGAAGGCGAGGCGCTCTATGCCGTCAAGCACGATTCCCTCCGTCCTTTTCATGTGATTGCCGGCGCGACCGATATCCGCGATGTCGGCACGCGCTTCTCCGTACGCGTTCGTCCCGCCGATGTGGACGTCGCGGTACTGGAAGGGCGCGTCGAGCTGTCGCTCCGCTCGGGCGGCCCTGTCGTCGATCTCGACGCGAACGAAGCGGCGAGGGCAACCGGGACGCAGATCGTCGAAGTATCCGATAGTCAGGAATTCGACGCGATGGTGAGCTGGAAGGATCGGCGCCTGCAATTCGACGGCACGCCGCTGTCCGGCGTCGTACACGAATTGCAGCGCTACCGGGTCGCCCGCATCGTGCTGGCGGACAACGTCGCGGCGCGGTTTCGCGTGACGGGCGGGTTTTCAATTTCGGATCCCGATGTTTTGCTGAGATCGTTGCCCATGGTCGCCCCCGTGACGGTGAAGTTTCAGCCGGACGGGACCGCCGTGATCGCATCGCGTCGATAGCGTCGCTTCCGCGTGTTGCTGCTGCCGTCAATGTCCGCGCCTGACGAGGCGACGCCTGCGTTACACGTCCTCGCATAACGAAAACACCGAAGAATTCCTTCGCGCTGGCAAGAGGCCGGCTGTCCATCGATCGGGCCTGGTCTGCGATCGTCGCAGCACTCGGTGCGCCCAAGCACGGACGCGCGCTCGTCATCGAAGCGCGATATCTTCCAGCAGCGCTTCACCCCAGTCCTCACAATTTGCCTATGCCGAGCGGCTTCGTGATGGCGACATACAACCGACAAGCCGTTCTTTTGCGCGCGTGCAGGCAGCGCGATTCGAAAGCATTTGGCTATCGTCGCGATGAAAAATTTCAATAGCGCGCCGCTGGTCCTTTTTGCTCCCTGCCTCGTCTTTAGTAGTGAAGCCTGATCGATAACAACGTCAAGGCTCACTCACATCTTTGCACTGACAGAGAGGGGACAATGAAGAAATTCAAGCAGCCTGTGGCAAGGGCGTTGGCAAGGCATGTGGCGGCTAGTGTCGTCGGCATGGCGAGCATTTCGTTGTACGCGCAAACTTCAGTCAATTTGCCCGCGCAGTCGCTTTCCGCCACGCTGTCGCAGCTCGCGCGCGAGGCCGGCGTCAATATCCTCGCGCCCGATAACATCGTTGCGGGCCGCACCGCGCCGGCAGTGTCGGGCATGCTGACCGTGAATGACGCGTTGGCGCGCCTGTTGAACGGTACTGGCCTGCGCGTCGAGCAAGTGGACGCGAAGACTTACGTCATCAAGCGGTCCGACCCACCGCCTTCGCCGGGCGCGTCGAAGTCGGGACAGGATTCAGTACTCCCGACGATCACGGTCAGCGAAAGTACCAGCAGCGCCAGCCTCGATAAGGGCTTCGTCGCCGATTCGACCAGCACGGCGACGCGCACCGATACGCCGATTTCGCAGACCGCGCAGTCGATTCAGGTCGTCACGAAGGACCTGCTCAACAGCAAGCAGACTCAAACGGTGTCCGAGGCACTCGCCAACGTCAGCGGTGTCACGGTGCTGGACTGGGGTAACGGTGCTCAAGTCAATGTCCGGGGCTTCACAGCGGCTACGATGAGCAATGGCCACAACGATACGGGGTCCAGCAATTCGCTGGATATTCCGGTGGCCGGCGTGGAAAGAATCGAAGTGCTCAAAGGTGCCGACTCCATTCTTTCGGGAGCCATGGTTCCGGGGGGCGTGGTCAACATCGTGATCAAAAGACCGACCGCCGAAACCGTTCGCCAGTTGACGCTGCAAACGGGCTCCTACGGCGACTGGATGAGCTCGATCGATCTGGGTGGCGCGCTGACGAGCGACAAGTCGCTCCGCTATCGGTTCGTCTTGTCCGCCGAGCGTGCCGGTGAGTCCTTCGGCGGTTACGACGGCCAGAGAAACTTCTACGTCGCGCCGTCGATCGAATGGAAATCGGGTAACACGGACATCGTTCTCGGCTACCAGCATCAGGTGGTCAACAGACCGCCGATACAGCTGACACAGCCTCGGGTCGGCGACGACCCGCTGCCGATCCATTCGCGCAGCACGCCATCCCAGAATTCGCTGAGCCAGATGGATACGCTGTCGGTCGATTTCACACAGCAGCTCGGATCGATCTTCAAGTTTGAAAGCAAGGCGCAATATCAGGCGTCGACTTTTTCCCTGCGTGATTTCTATGATCCGATCGGCATCGGATCCGGGAAGACCGTTTTTTTGGGCTTCAATGACCACTCGCGTTCCTACGGCTTCGACCTGGACAATCATCTACAGGCGAAGTTTTCTTTGGGCCCGGTCAAGCAAACCGTTCTCGTGGGCGTGAGCAACAGCGACTATTGGACAGATTTCACCAGTTTGCCCATGAAGTTTCTCGTTGCCCCATTCCCGCTGGCTTCGGCACCGCCCATTACCGGGACGTCGCAATATTCGGGCAGCCCCGTCAAATCGTACTCGTCCACGGTCTACTTTCAGGATCAGATCACCTGGGACAGGTTGCATATCCTCGCGAGCATCGCCCGCGGGACGGTATGGGGCACCAATACGGCCTCTCAATCACAATGGTCGCCGAACCTCGGCATCCTTTACCAGCTCACGGATAACGTCGCCGTTTATGCAAACGCGTTGCGCAGTTTCTATCCGCAATATGGAACGCTTCTGCTGGATGGCAGTGTGCCGCCTCCACAAATCGGGCGATCGGTCGAGGCAGGCTTCAAGTTCAACTTCTTAGACGATCGCCTGAGCGCAACGGCCGACGTATTCAGAACGGCGCAAAGCAACGTCCTGGTTGGCATTCCCGGCACGAACTTCGCCACGCTAGGCGGGGGGATGGTGGTACGCGGGGCAGAGCTCAGCCTCACCGGCCGTCTGTTCCCAGGATTGAACGTTTTCGCGAACTACACCTTCAGCAATCAGCAGCAAATCACGGACGGTGTGAGCGAAGTGCCGCGTCATAGCGGCACGATCTGGATGACCTACGACCTGCAGGGCGAGCGTTTGCATGGGTGGGGCGTCGGCGCGGGCGTCGAAGCGCGCAGCGGCTATCAAGTGTCGAACTCCCGCCTCGGGGTATTCAAGGCTCCGGGGCAAGCGCAGACCGATGCGAGCGTGTATTACCACGCGAAGCAATGGACGGCGACCCTGGGCATCAAGAACCTGTTCAACCGCACGCTCTATCAGAACCAGATGACTTCATCGATTGTCGGCCTGCAGCCGGGCCGACTGATCTATCTGACCGGACGCTATAACTTCTGAGGCATGTCGTGGATAGTTCGATCGTATTGCCGTCAAGGTACGCATCCGGCCCCGCGGCAGCGGGCCGGAAGGTTCGTATCGGTTATGGCCGGCCTGTCGCAATCGGCGTGGCAGTGGCGCTGCATGCATTGCTGCTGGTCGCGTTCTGGAAGGCCGACGTCCATCTCGACCTGCATGCCGGGAAGCTCGCGTCGGCCGGATCGTCGATCAGCGTGACGCTGGTGAACGCGCCGCAACCGACCCCGACGCCCGTTCCGCCGCGGCCACCCGTCAAGCCGGTGACGCGCAAGCCGCCCGTGCCGCACCGCGCGCCCGTGCTCGCCACGCATCACGACGCACCGCGTGCGGCCCCGGCGGCGACCCCGCAAGCGCATGAACCGGAACCGCCGGTGCCTACGCCGCCCGCCGTCCAACCCGTCGAGACAAGCGCGAAGAGCGCCCCGTCGGCGCAGCCGGCAGCCGCGCAGATGATGGCGCTCGCCGGCGGGCAGGACGCCAAGAGCGTGGCACACGTTTCATGCGACATCGAGCGGCCGCCGTATCCCGCGCTTGCACGCCGGCTGGGTCACGAAGGCAAGGTGGTGCTTCGCGTGACGATCGGCATCGACGGCCGCATCACGGAGGCGACGACCACCGAATCGAGCGGTTTCGAAGAACTCGATGCGGCCGCGCGTGCCGCGATGCTCGCGGGGCATTGCAAGCCGTACCTGGAGAACGGGACACCGATCGTCGTTCGTGCGCTTCAACCACTTGAATTCAGATTGGACAACTGAGCTGCAAGCAGCTCGTCGAGGAGTACAGCAATGAACTACGGAATTGCAGACATCGTAAATCGCGGTGACACGATCAGTCACGCCATCGCGCTGGTCCTGGTCGTCATGTCGCTGACGTCATGGGCGGTCATGCTCTACAAGGGCGCGCAACTGATCCGCATGAGAAGGCAGAGTAAAGCCGCCGAGCGAAAGTTCTGGCAGGCGGGTTCGATCGAGGAAGGGTGTGCGGCACTGGGTCGCTTCGACCACAGCAACCCGTACCAGAATCTCGCGGAGGCCGCGCGTGAAGCATCGGAGCGACATAACGATACGCACCTGAAGGAAGTGCTCTCGCCGGACGACTGGCTGCAGCGCTGCCTGAGCGTGGCGCTCGAAGAGCAGGTTGCCCGAATGGCGAGCGGCCTGGGGGCGCTTGCATCGGTCGGCAGCACGGCGCCGTTTGTCGGCCTGTTCGGCACCGTGTGGGGGATCTATCACGCGCTGCTCGGCATCAGCGAGGCGGGGCAGAGCAGTCTCGCGCAAGTGGCCGGGCCCGTCGGCGAATCGCTGGTCATGACCGCGTTCGGCCTGTTTGTCGCGATCCCGGCCGTGCTCGGCTACAACGCGGTGTCCCGCGGCAATCGCATGATCGTCCACAAGCTCGCGCGCTTCCGCCACGAGTTGCACGCGTATCTGATGAACTCGGACCGCCATCGCACGGCTTCCGTTCGCGTGAAGATCGAGCAGAAACGCGTTGCGACGGTCGAGGAGAGCTGACATGGCGTTCTTTGACGACAGCCACGACGACGTCATGAGCGACATCAACATGACGCCGCTCATCGACGTGATGCTCGTATTGCTGATTGTGTTCATGGTGACGTTGCCGGTGATCAATCACGCGGTCAAGCTCGACTTGCCGAGTGCGAACAGCAGTCCGAACGATACGCGGCCTGCGCACGTGAGTTTATCGGTCGACGCGAGCGGCACGGTGATGTGGGACGAGAAGCCTGTTGAAGCCGATGCACTGGATGCGAGGCTGAATCAGGCGGCGGCCCAGCAACCGCAGCCGGAGATCGAGCTGTATGCCGACCGGGCCGCGCGTTATGAATCGGTGGCCAACCTGCTTTCGGCGGCCCAGCGCGCAGGCCTCGTGAAAATCGATTTCGTCACGCAGCCGAAGTCAAAATAAATTTAGGAATATGAACGATGTCAATTCTTGATACGACCGCCGCGACGCTGCTCGACGACGTGTCGGGCGAAACAGCCGTACTCGTGGATTTCTGGGCACCGTGGTGCGGACCTTGCCGCGCGCTCGCACCTCATCTGGATCGGCTTGCGAAGGACTACGCGGGGCGACTGAAGATCCTGAAGCTGAACATCGACTCCGAGCCGGACGGCGGAAAGAAGTTCGGTGTGCGGGCGATTCCGACGCTGATCTTTTATGCGAACGGCAAGGAGCACGACAGGCTGACCGGACCGTCGACCATACGGATGCGCATGACGATGGAGAAATGGTTCGCGCAATGCGGGCTGGAGACGCCGGAATCGGCCGCGAGCGAAGCCGGAAACGACGAGCCGGAGGCCGCCGCGGTCGATGCACCGGCCGTGGAATGGTGCAGCTTCGGCGGCGATGAAGCGCACAAGGACAGATGCATCAGCCGCTATCACGAGCTTTCGGACGCGCAGCGCGGCAGTGAGCGCGTCCAGGAACCCTCGACGCGGCTGGCAGGCGCCCGGGGTCAGTTCGAGGAGGTTGTCGGGGTACCACGGCAGTTCGGGGACATCGTCGATTCGATCTGGATGTTCCTGGGCCGAGCCAAGGAGGGTGCGGAAGAAGCCGATGCGACGGCGCTGAAGATCTTCCACGCCATTCCGGTGGGCGCGAATCTCGCGCGCGCCACGACCGACGTTCTCCATGAACTCGTTTACCGCTCGCGCTGGGAGATCACGCAGTACTTCACGGGTGAAACCGAGCGCGGCATCGTGTTGCGCATCAAGGCAGCGCACGCGCGCGAGCTCGCCGGCGAGAAGATCGCGGCAAAGGAATGGGAAGCGTTGCAGCGCGCGGCCGTGATGCTGGGCGTCGGTGACGGGTCGGCCGACCTCGAGGCAAGCCAGATGCTCGAGGGCTTGGCCGGTCCCATGTCGGACTGGTCGGGCAATGGGAAACTCCACATGATCCTGAAGTACGTGAATCGGGAGCTTCGCCGCAAGGCCGATTGGCGTGACGACGAAGAGCAGAAAATCACCGCGATGATCGAACGCGCTACCGAGCAGGTGCACAGCGAGATCGGAAGTGCGCCGCGCGACGACGCCGCAGCGCGGGCGGCATGGGTGTCGGCCTTCATCGAGCGCCGCGGGGCATTCATTCAACAGTGCCGGGAGCAGGACCCGGACCTCTGGAAGCGATACGACGTCGTCAGCATGGATAGCGCGCGGCAAGCCGCAATCGTCTGTGCGGATGTCGCGGAATCCCTGTTGACGTGGCTGAGCACGAACGCTCCCCGTTCCGTTTGAACTTCTTTCCTTCCTTCGATTATTCATGATCTCTGTTGATCCCTCCTTGCGCAATCTGATGGTCGCAAAGGACATTCTGCTGACACCCTACGGCGTCGACGAGAGCCTGCTCACGCGCACGATCGCCGACATCTTCACGCATCGCGTCGACTACGCGGACCTGTATTTCCAGGCACGCCGCAGCGAAGCATGGCGCCTCGAGGAAGGCATCGTCAAATCGGGCAGCTTCAGCATCAACCAGGGCGTCGGCGTGCGTGCGGTCGCGGACGACCGCACTGCGTTCGCGTTTTCCGACGATCTCTCGCCCGCGGCGATCGCGCAGGCGGCCGCGGCCACCAAGGCGATCGCGGCGGCCGGCGGCGGCATGCAGAAAGTGACGGCGGACGCTTCGCTGAAGAGCGTGACGGGCCACGACCTGTATCTGCCGTCCGATCCGCTCGCGTCGCTCGACGCGACGGCCAAGGTCAAGCTGCTCGAGCGCATCGAGCAGATGGCGCGCGGGCGCGACCCGCGCATCACGCAGGTGATGGCAGGCCTCACCGGCGAATACGACGTCGTGCTGGTCGCGCGCAGCGACGGCGCGCTCGCGGCCGACATCCGCCCGCTCGTGCGCGTGTCGGTCACGGTGATCGCCGAGCAGAACGGCCGCCGCGAGAGCGGCGGCGGCGGCGGCGGCGGCCGCTTCGACTACGGCTACTTCACCGACGACGTGCTGTCGCGCTACGTCGATGACGCCGTGCACGCGGCGCTCGTGAACCTCGACGCGCGCCCGGCGCCCGCCGGCACGATGACCGTCGTGCTCGGGGCCGGCTGGCCCGGGATTCTGTTGCACGAAGCGATCGGCCACGGCCTCGAGGGCGACTTCAACCGCAAGGGCTCGTCGGCGTTCGCCGGCCGCATCGGCGAGCGAGTCGCCGCGAAGGGCGTGACGGTGGTCGACGACGGCACGGTGCCGAACCGCCGCGGCTCGCTCAACGTCGACGACGAAGGCAACCCGACGCAGCGCACGACGCTGATCGAGGACGGCACCCTGACGGGCTACATCCAGGACACGCTGAATGCGCGCCTGATGAAGATGCCGGTCACCGGCAATGCGCGGCGCGAGTCGTACGCGGCGCTGCCGATGCCGCGCATGACCAACACGTACATGCTGAACGGTGACAAGGATCCGCAGGAAATCATCGCGTCGGTGAAGAACGGCCTGTACGCGGTCAATTTCTCCGGCGGCCAGGTCGACATCACGAACGGCAAATTCGTGTTCTCGGCGTCCGAGGCGTACATGATCGAAAACGGCAAGGTCACCTACCCGGTGAAGGGCGCGACGCTGCTCGGCAGCGGCCCGGAATCGCTGAAGTACGTGAGCATGATCGGCAATGACTTGTCGCTCGACAAGGGTGTCGGCACGTGCAGCAAGGAAGGCCAGGGCGTGCCGGTCGGCGTCGGCCAGCCCACACTGCGGCTGGACGAGGTGACGGTTGGCGGAACGCATTAAGCCAGGATCGATACGGCTCGCTTCGACGGACTTTCGCGCCCGATCAATGTACGAATAAAGACATGTTCACTGCCACCACGCAAGCGGACCCGAAGGACTACAGTCTCAACGGCCGCTTCTTTCGACGTTTCATCGACATATCTCGCCCCTACTGGACGAGAGCCGGCGCATCGCGCTCATGGCTGGCACTCGGCATCTTCATCTCGTTCTCGCTGTTCGAGATCCTGCTTGGCGGCAAGGTCTCGATCCTGACCCGGCAGATGAGTGACGCCCTGGTGGGGCGCCACGAGCTGTCTTACTGGCGCCTGTTCTTGCTCGTGACATCGATCGGCCTGGTCATCAACAACGGCATCCTCAGTCAGTTCTTCGATTTCCTCTACACCCGGCTCGTCATCCACTGGCGCGCATGGATGACGAATGACCTGATGTCCCGGTATCTGGGGGGCCGGACGTACTACCGGATCGAACAGGATGGCGACGTCGACAACGTCGATCAGCGCATTCAGCAGGAAGCGGGGCCGTTCTGCAACATGGCGGCGATGTTGCCGCGCATCGCCATCTACTCGGCCGGCACGTTGGGCATCCAGGGCTTGCTGCTTCGTCAGATTTCCCCGCTCTTGTTCTACGGCGTCATTGCTTACGGCATCATTTCCGCCGTGGTGACGTGGCTGCTGTACCGGCCGCTCATTCGCCTGAACTTCGACTTGACCGTTTCCGAGGCTGAGCTTCGCTTCGGTATCCTGCATGTCAGGAGCAATGGCGAGACGGTCGCGCTTTACCGCGGCGAATCCGCCGAGGCGCGCAGCGTGGCGCGACGGCTGGACAAGGTCGTGGACATCGCGATGGGCACCGCGCGCTACGCCTTCATCATGCGATCGACCGAGTCGCTGGTCGGTGTCGTCTGGACGCTGTTGCCGGTCGTCATCCTCGTGCCGCTCTACTTCAGCGGCAAGATCAGTTTCGGCGTGGTGACGCAAGGAACGGCGTCGGCAACGCTGCTGCTTCAGGGCATCCAGCGCGTGACGACGTTCATGCCGATATTCGCGTCCGCCGCGCCCCATGTGGTGCGGCTTGCCCAGATCGTCGAAAAGGCGGATGCGGTGAACGCAGCCCATGCCGATCGCGCGGAAACCATCGCGTATCAGGAAGGCAACGCGATTCAACTGACGCGTCTTACGCTCCAGACGCCGGGCCGCGAGCGCACGCTGCTGCGAGGATTGAGCCTGGCAATCGGCTGGGGCGAGCACTTGCTGATCATGGGGCAAACCGGCGTCGGCAAGAGTTCGTTGCTGCGCGCCGTGGCGGGACTGTGGCGAACGGGCAGCGGAACGATCACGATGCCGCCGCCGCAGGATGTGCTGTTCCTGCCGCAACGTCCGTACATGTTGCTGGGAAGCCTGCGCGAGCAGATCCTGTACCCGGAGACGGAAAGCACGCATACCGATCAACAGCTCCAGGCCTTGCTGGAGCAGGTCAATCTGCCGGATCTCGCGCGCAGGCATGGGGGATTCAATACGGTGATCGATTGGTCGAGAGTGCTGTCGTTGGGAGAGCAGCAGCGGATCGGCTTCGCACGCGCACTGGCTGCGCGCGCCCGTTTCGTGTTTCTCGACGAGGCAACGAGCGCTGTCGACCTGGCCACCGAGCAATCGCTGTATCGGGCACTCGCGCTGGCCGGTGCAACGTACGTCAGCGTCGGCCACCGCGATTCGCTGCTGGCGTACCACCAGAACGTGCTCCGGCTTCAGGCGGAGGGCGCGTGGCAATTGCTGACGGCGGAACAGATGCAACGAGAAACCGATCGCGTGAAGAATGAAGACGCCGCGTGACGGGCGATTCGGCAACCTGTCACGGGCGCCATTCCAAACACAAACGAACGTTCATGAATCAACCTCTACCTGACATGACGCCGGCGGCCGCTCGCATTGCGCAACTGCGCGGCGCGATGATCCGCGAGGGTACTGCCGCGTATCTCGTGCCGTCCGCCGACCCTCACCTGTCCGAGTACCTGCCCGAACGCTGGCAGGCGCGCCGCTGGCTGTCCGGCTTCACGGGCTCGGTCGGCACGCTCGTCGTCACCGCGGATTTCGCGGGCCTGTGGGTCGACAGCCGCTACTGGGTGCAGGCCGAGGCCGAACTGGCCGGTACGGGTGTCCAGCTGATGAAGATGACGGGCGGCCAGCAAAGCGCGCCGCATGTCGAGTGGCTCGCGCAGAACGTGGCGGCCGGTGCGACGGTCGGCGTCGACGGCGCGGTGCTCGGGGTCGCGGCGGCACGCACGCTGACGGCCCGGCTCGCCGCGCGCGGCATCGCGCTGCGCACCGACCTCGACCTGCTCGATGCGATCTGGCCCGATCGTCCCGGGCTGCCCGACGACGCGGTATTCGAGCACGTCTCGCCGCAGGCCGACACGAGCCGCGCGAGCAAGCTCGCCGAGGTGCGCCGCGCGATGCGCGCGCAGGGCGCGCAATGGCATTTCGTGTCGACGCTCGACGATCTCGCGTGGCTGTTCAACCTGCGCGGCACCGACGTGGACTTCAACCCCGTGTTCGTCGCGCACGCGATGATCGGCAGCGATCGCGCGACACTGTTCGTCGCCGACGGCAAGATCTCGCCGGCACTGGCCGCGGCGCTCGCGCAGGACGGCGTCGAGGTTCGCCCGTACGATGCCGCGCGCGCCGCGCTCGCGGCGCTGCCCGACGGTGCGACGCTGCTGATCGATCCGCGCCGCATGACGGTCGGCGCGCTCGAGGCGGTGCCGGCCGGCGTGAAGCTGACCGAGGCCGTGAACCCGTCGACCTTGGCGAAGTCGCGCAAGACGGCCACCGAGATCGAGCACGTACGCGTGACGATGGAACACGACGGCGCCGCGCTCGCCGAATTCTTCGCATGGTTCGAGCAGGCGGTGAACCGCGAGACGATCACCGAGTTGACGATCGACGAGCAGCTCACGGCCGCGCGCGCACGGCGCTCCGGCTACGTGCAGCCGAGCTTCGCGACGATCGCCGGCTTCAATGCGAACGGCGCGATGCCGCACTACCGCGCGACGCCCGAGTCGCACGCGACGATCGCCGGCGACGGCCTGCTGCTCGTCGATTCGGGGGGCCAGTACACGACCGGCACGACCGACATCACGCGTGTCGTGCCGGTCGGCACGATCAGCTACCTGCAGCGCCGCGATTTCACGATCGTGCTGAAGTCGATGATTGCGCTGTCGCGCGCGCGCTTTCCGCGCGGCATCCGCTCGCCGATGCTCGATGCGATCGCGCGTGCACCGATGTGGGCGGCCGGGCTCGACTACGGTCACGGTACGGGTCACGGCGTCGGCTACTTCCTGAACGTGCACGAGGGTCCGCAGGTCATCTCGCACTCCGCGCCGGCCGAGCCGCATACGGCGATGGAGGAAGGGATGATCACGTCGATCGAGCCGGGTGTGTACCGGCCCGGCAAATGGGGCATCCGGATCGAGAACCTGGTCGTGAACCGCGAGGGCGAGCAGACGGAATTCGGCGATTTCCTCGCATTCGAGACGCTGACGCTGTGCCCGATCGACACGCGCTGCGTGCTGATCGACCTGCTGCACGACGACGAGCGCGCGTGGCTGAACGCGTATCACGCGACGGTGCGCGAGTGCGTCGGCGGGCACGTGAGCGGCGACGCGAAGGCGTGGCTGGATGCGCGCACGCAGCCTGTCTGACGAAGCCAGCCGGGTCGACACAAGAGGGAGCGTCACGTCACCGACGGTGACTTGTGACGACACGTCGCAATTAATACGAGACAGTGGAACATGGAAGCCAACCTGAACATGCAATCGAATGAATTTCTGCATACGCAAGACGAATTCAACCAATATGCGGCCGACGTCCTGGCGCACGCCAAGGCTATCGGTGCGACCAGCGCGATGACGAGGATCGCGGAAGGCAGCGGCTTCTCCGTATCGGTTCGGCGTGGCGCGACCAATACCATCGAACACAAGCATAGCAAGGGCGCCAGCGTCATCGTCTATGTCGGCAACAAGCAGGGTACGGCGACCACGTCCGATTTGTCCCCGGCTGCCCTGAAAGATGCGGTCGCTGCCGCCTACCATATTGCCCGCGCCACGGCCGAGGATACGGCGACCGGGCTTGCCGACGACGACCAGCTCGAACATGCGCCGCGCGATCTCGACCTTTACCACCCGTGGCCGCTGTCGATCGACGGAGGGCTGGAAATCGCGCGCTGCGCCGAGGATGCGGCGTTTTCGGTCAGCCCGCAGATCCGGAATTCGGAGGGTGCGAGCGTCGATACGATGAACGGACACTTCGTGCTCGCCGCGTCGAACGGGTTTCAGGGCGGCTACGCGTCGTCGAATCACTCGATATCATGCAAACCGCTGGCGGGAAGCGGCAGTCATATGCAGATGGAATCCTGGCACACGTCGGAGAGGCGGCCCCAGGATCTGGCGTCGCCCGAATTCGTGGGTCGTTACGCAGCCGAGCGGGCCATCGCGCGTTTGCAGCCGCGCCCCTTCGAGACCAGAAAGGTCCCTGTGCTGGTGGAGGCGCGGTTGGCGGCGGGATTGCTGATGAATTTCGTCCAGGCAGCCAGCGGCAGCGCGCTGTTCGCGAAAGCGTCTTTCCTGGTCGACAGTCTCGGGAAGGAGATCTTCGCGCCGCACATCCGTATCGACGAGGATCCGCATGTACCCGCTGCGATGGGCAGTGCGCCGTTCGATGGCGAGGGTGTGAGAACGCGCAAGCGTCGCGTGGTGCATGACGGTGTGATCGAAGGCTACTTTTTGTCGTCTTACGCGGCAAGAAAACTCGGCATGCAAACGACCGGCAACGCGCACGGTCCACACGGTCTGTCGTTGCGCAGCACGGCAACCCTGCCGGGCGACGATCTCGACGGCATGCTCGAGCGGCTCGGGACGGGGCTGCTGCTCACGTCGATGATCGGACAAGGCATCAATTTGGTGACCGGAGACTATTCGCGAGGCGCTGCCGGGTTCTGGGTCGAGAACGGCAAGATCCAGTACCCGGTGGAAGGCATTACGGTCGCCAGCACGCTGCAGCAGATGTTCAGGAACATCGTTGCGGTGGGACGCGATACGTTCACGGCTGGCGCGTTGAAGTCGGGCTCGGTGTTGATCGAAGAAATGACCGTGGCCGGACGATGAGCGGTTTCGTCGAGATCGCGGCGGCTCGCGGGGCGTTGCATGGACGATTGCCGAATGGCTTTTCCGGGCTGCGTGGAAGGGGGAGCCTTCGTCCGGCAATTTCCTGGACGGTGATCGATGCGTGATTTCCATAGCCGGGCTCGCCAATCCAGTCTGAGGAAACGCGCTCGAAAGATCGATTGCATGCCGCTTCCCCGGCATGTCAGGGATAGTCTGGCGCTCGAATATCATCTGCAGCTCGAAGCACTGAAGGCGGGCGTTGGGACGTTGACGTCGCTGCAATTGCTGACAAGGGTGGCACTGGCCGCCGAGATGCTGCGATCGTTGGGGTATGGCGCAGCGGAAACGCGGGGGTTCCATGAGTACGAGGCCGCTGCATGGAATGCGCTTCAGGCTGGGCGGGATGGCGAGATCCAGTTCGACGAGGACAGCTATCGGTTATTCGCCGAGCTGGTGACGAGCCATGATGACCAGCTGGCTCGCGCTCCCGTGAGCGCGATCGAGGCCGTCGCGAATCGACTGGAATCGGCAAGTCGCCGGGCGTGATACTGCACGGTCGTCTTTTGGAAGTTGACCATGCAGAAGACATTTTCAATAAGAAATAAATTCATATTGGAGTGGGCAGCAATCGCTAGAGGGCCGGCTAGGTGAGAAGGACAGCGAGACACCCAGGAATTCCCAAGCTGGGTGGGGTTGCTCCGTCATACCAAGCTTCGGGAGGCAGTTGTCGCAGAGACTGCCTCACCGTTGCCTTTGTTTCCCCGCATGCTTCCAATCGAAGCGATACGATCAGCCTAGCGACTAGAGGCCGAGATCCGACAAGCCGGGATGATCATCCGGCCGACGGCCCAGGGGCCAGTGATACTTGCGCTCGGACTCCTTGATCGGCATATCGTTGATGCACGCATAGCGGCGCTGCATGAGGCCATCCTCGCCGAACTCCCAGTTCTCGTTGCCGTAGGAGCGGAACCAGTTGCCCGAGTCGTCGTGCCATTCGTAGGCGTAGCGCACGGCGATGCGATTGCCGCCGAACGCCCACAGTTCCTTGATCAGACGATACTCGTGCTCCTTCTTCCATTTGCGCTCGAGGAACGCCTGCGCTTCCGCTCGATTGTTCGCGAACTCTGCGCGATTGCGCCATTTCGTGTCGAGCGAATAGGCGAGCGCGACCTTGGCGGCGTCGCGCGAATTCCAGCCGTCTTCCGCGAGACGGACTTTCTCGATGGCCGTCTCCAGCGTGAACGGCGGAAGCGGCGGGCGGAGTTCAGTGTTGGTCGACATGGTGTTTCCTCAGTGGTTGGTGGATGAAGACCCGATACCGGGTCGAAGGGTGGATAAGCGCAGTGCTGCGTGTTCTCGATCGCTTAGTCTGGCGACTCGCCCGTGTGCAGGGCGGACTTCGCCCGCTTATACCGCGAAGGTGATGTAACCGCCCGAGTGCGTCATGATGTGCGCCCAACGCACGGCCGCGTACAGGCCCTCGGCGGATGCAAAGTCGCTGCCGTCAATCGCGACGACCCACTGGTCCTCTTTGAGGCGAAGCGCGAGTCGTTGGTTTTCGATCAGGTCGCTGTACCAGCACCATGTGGCCGGATTCGACTTGTCGGCCTGCAGAGCTTGATGAAGGGCAGTGACTTCGCAATCTGAGGGGCACATGACAGTCTCCTTGACGGACCGACCTTGAGTGATTGAGACAGGTCTGTATCAATGTTGATGTAGACAGGTCTGTCTGTCAAGAAATTTCTGAGCCGCTCGGCGCCTATGCAGAGACAGGTCTGTCTGCCATAATGGAGGCATGATTTGGCAAAAAAGGGGCCGAAATGTCACAACCCTCCGCACGCGACCGGATATTGGAAACCGCTGCGCACCTGTTCTATCAGGACGGGTTCCGTGCCACGGGCATCGACAAGATCATCGCCGAGTCAGGCGTCGCAAAAATGTCGCTTTACCGGCACTTCGCCTCCAAGAGCGAACTTATTGCAGCGTTCCTGGACCGTCGTCATGAGTTCTGGATGCGCTGGTTTGTCGAAGAGGTGGAGGCCCGTTTTGCTCAGCGTGCCGGGCTGCCCGTCATCGCGGAAGCCTTAGGTGAATGGTTTGCGCAGGAAGACTTCCGTGGTTGCGCCTTTATCAATGTGGTCGCCGAAGCCGGATCGACGGGAGACCCGGGGCACCTTCAGCAGGCCGTATCCCATAAGCACGCGCTTGAGCAGTACATTGCTGAACTCGCTGGCCGCCTCAGGCTCCAGTCGCCTGCTACCGTCGCCGCAGATGCGATGCTCTGCGTGGAAGGCATGATTGTGCGCTATCAGGTGACACACGATCCCGCCGTGGCGGATTCGGGCAAGCGTGTACTGGCGAGAATCGAAGAAGGCGCGTCGACAAGGCGCAGGTCCAAAGCTGCCTGAAGGCGCCATTTCTGCGTGGACGTCAACACGCGTGTCGAGTTTCATGTACGCCGAGGCCTCTCATCCGAGTAACCGTTCTTCCAGTTGTACAGAGGCCCCCTTGTCGTCGTCCAGCTTTCGCGCCACCACCTGTGCACTTGCTTCCCGTGTGCACAGTTCGGACGCCGCACCCAGCTCGGACGCCAATGACGCAGGTCGGCCGACCCTCTCCTTCGGCGTGCGCCGGCGCTTCCCTGCCGGCATCGCGGTCGCCGTGCAGGCACGATCCCGAAGCACCGCTCAATCAGCAGTAGCGATTGCCCGCTCAAGCTCGGATTTCGCACAACGCGTGACCGCCACTGCCGGCACCGCAAGGGAAGTTGCCACTGGGCTTCGCGGCACCGCGCCCGGTGCCGACTTTAATTCGTGGCGAGCAATTCCTTGAATTCAGAAGAGTGCCCGGCTCCCCGGCGGATGTGAGCCGGCGAAGGAGCCTCTCCACTTCGCAAACGAGCACAACTTCGTTTCGGTCAACGGGGAACGGAGGCCCGCCGGCGCCCTGGAATTGACGCGTAATATATTGGACTGGCTCCGCCTGGACGATCGTCCGAGCGCGATGTTGCTTTGCAGGCGTTCTGCAAATTTCCCAAGACTCCAATATGCGTATCCCGCCGCTCAAGGCCATCATCGCGTTCGAAAGCGTCGCACGGACCAAAAGCGTCAACCGCGCGGCGGAAGAACTCGGCCTGACCGCGTCCGCCGTCAGCCATCAGCTCAGCAACCTCGAATCGCAGATTGGTCAGCCGCTGTTTCAGCGTTCGGGGCGCGGCCTCGTCCTCACGCCGACCGGCGAACGCTATCTGGCCGACGTCACCGGCTCGCTCGCCGACCTGAGCCGAGCGACCGAGCGCGCGTCGAGCCGCGCCGAAGTCGATATCCTGCGCGTGCATTCGAGCCCGAGCTTCGGGTTGATGTGGCTGCTGCCGCGGCTGTCGTCGTTTCAGGAGGCGAACGGCGATATCCAGCTGAACCTCGCGTGCTCTTACGAAAACGTGTCGTTCTCGAACGGTTTCTACGATATCGACGTCCGGCACGGCTATGGCAACTGGGACAACCTCGAGGTCCGGACCGTGCGCGGCGAGTTCATCGCGCCGCTCGCGTCGCCGCGCTATCTCGAACGGCAGCCGGTGAACGCGCCGGAAGACCTGCTCGCGCACCGGCTGATCTATTCCGAAACGCCGCTGGTCCAGTGGAAGCAGTGGTTCGGCCGCACCGGCGTGCCGCTGGCGGCCCAGAAGACCTTCGATTTTTCGTTCGACCGTTCGTACATGTCGCTCGAAACCGCCGCCCTCGGCCTCGGCATCGCGCTCGAAAGCCTGATGCTCGCATCGGTGAAGATCCACGAAGGGCTGCTGGTGCCGGTGTTCGGCTCGGACCATGCGGTCGAAGTCGGCGCGCATCATCTCGTTTACCCGCGGCAGAACGCGGAGCTGCCCCGCGTGAAGCGCTTCCTTGCCTGGATCGAGCGAGAAGTCGTGGATCATCGGCAAACGGGTTGACCGGGGCCGTTCGTCCGCGCCCCGGATATTGCGCTGCAGCACCGGCCGCGCGCCGTCATCTGAATTTTTCTCAGCCATGGCTGAGCGTTTCCGCGTTGATGCGGGTGTCTGGGGAGCCGACACTCCATGCACACATCAACACACAGGAGACGACCGATGTTGCTCGACCAGAAGACCATCATCGTGACCGGCGCCGCGTCGCCGCGCGGTATCGGCAAGGCCACCGCCCGGGCACTGGCCGCCCACGGCGCACACGTGGCGATTCTCGACCTTCGTCGGGAAGACGCGGAGGCGGCAGCCGCCGAACTCGGGCGCGACCATCTCGGCCTGGCCTGCGACGTGACTGACCGCGACGCATGCGCGGCCGCGGCCCGTGCAACGCTGGAACGCTATGGCCGCATCGACGGCCTCGTCAACAACGCCGGCATTACGCAACCCGTGCGCACGATGGAGATTTCCGGGCGCGACTTCGATGCGATCGTCGACGTGAACCTGCGCGGCACGCTGTACATGTCGCAAGCCGTGCTGCCGGCGATGAGGGAGCAGCGCGGCGGCAGCATCGTGTGCATGTCGTCGGTGTCCGCGCAGCGCGGCGGCGGCATCTTCGGCGGGCCGCACTACAGCGCCGCGAAGGCCGGCGTGCTCGGCCTCGCGAAGGCGATGGCGCGTGAATTCGGTGGTGACCATATCCGCATCAATTCGATCACGCCGGGCCTGATCCAGACCGACATCACCGGCGACAAGCTGACGCCCGACATGCGCGCGGACATCATCAAGGGCATCCCGCTCGGCCGCCTCGGCGAGGCCGCCGATGTCGCCAACGCATGCCTGTTCCTGCTGAGCGACCTGTCGAGCTATCTGACGGGTATCACGCTCGACGTCAACGGCGGGATGCTGATCCACTGAAAACGGCGCCGCGACACGCGCGGCGCCGCCCATCATGCACCCGGGACAACCCGGGGCCGTGGCAGGAGACAAACATGAGAGCAAAGTATCCCGCACCGCCGGTTCACGGCGAGATGCTGCAACAGGACGATGTACGGACGTTCGAAGCGGCCACCTATGCGAAGGTCGCGCGCCGGCTGATCCCGTTCCTGATGTTGTGCTACCTCGGCGCCTATCTCGACCGGGTCAACGTCGGATTCGCGAAACTGCAGATGCTCAATGACCTGCGGTTCAGCGAGACCGTGTACGGGATGGGCGCAGGCATCTTTTTCCTCGGCTACTTTCTGTTCGAAGTGCCAAGCAACCTGATCCTGCATCGGGTCGGGGCGCGCCGCTGGCTCGCGCGCATCATGCTGACGTGGGCCGTGATATCCGCGAGCTTCGTGTTCGTGAAGTCGCCCACCGCGTTCTACGCGCTGCGGTTTCTGCTCGGTGTCGCCGAGGCGGGCTTCGCGCCGGGCGTGATCCTGTATCTGACGTACTGGTTCCCGTCGGCGCGTCGCGCGAAGGCGCTGTCGCTGTTTTTCATGGCGATTCCGCTCGCGGGGATCGTCGGCGGACCGCTGTCGGGCGCGATCATGCATTCGCTGCACGGCGCGATGTCGATGGCCGGCTGGAAGTGGCTGTTCCTGCTCGAGGCGCTGCCTTCGTTCGTGCTGGGCTTCGCGATCCTGCTGTATCTCGATGACGGCATCGCCGGCGCGACATGGTTGACCGATGCCGAAAAGGCCTTGCTCGCGTGCAACGTATCGGCCGATGCCGCGCACACGACCGCTCACCTGTCGATTCGCGCATTCGTCGCCGATCGTCGGCTCTGGCTGATGGCGGCGATCTATTTCTGCGTCGTGCTCGGGCAGTACGGCCTGACGTTCTGGCTGCCCACGATCATTCGCAAGGCCGGTGTCGCCGATCCGCTGTGGGTCGGGCTGTTCACCGCGATTCCGTATGCGTGCGCGATCGTCGCATTGCCGCTGATCGGCATGAGCGCCGACCGCCGCCGCGAGCGCCGCTTCCATCTCGCGGTGCCGATGCTGATCGCGGCGGCGGGTTTCGCGACGTTGCCGATGCTGGGCAGCGTCGGCGCATCGATCGTGTGCCTGAGCATCGCGTCGGCCGGCATTCTCGCGTCGTCGTCGCAGTTCTGGTCGCTGCCGACGGCGCTGCTTGGCGGGATGTCGGCCGCCGCGGGCATCGCCGCGGTCAACTGCTTCGCGAACCTCGCGGGATTCTTTTCCCCGGCGATCGTCGGCTGGCTGAACGACCTGACCGGCAGGTCTACCGCCGGGCTGCTCTTCATCTCCGTTGCGATTGCGTTCGGCGCACTGCTGGTGTTCCTGGTGCCGCGGTCCGTGAACCGCTGATTCGACCTGCATACCTTCTGATCCAATACTGGAGTAATCGATGGATACCGAAACGATCCATGAAGCGGTCACGCTCGCCGAGCGCGCGTACCGCATCCGCAGAAACGCCGTGCTGATGGGCGAAGTCCAGGGCCAGGGCTACGTCGGCCAGGCGCTCGACATCGCCGACGTACTGGCCGTCGCGTACTTCGGCGCGATGCGCTATCGCCCGGACGATCCCGAGTGGGAAGGGCGCGACCGCTTCCTGCTGTCGAACGGCCACTATGCGATCGCGCTGTACGCCGCGTTGTTCGAAGCCGGCATCCTGCCGGCCGACGAACTCGAAACCTACGGCAGCGACGATAGCCGTTTGCCGATGTCCGGGATGGCGAGCTATACGCCCGGCATGGAAATGTCCGGCGGCTCGCTCGGACAGGGGTTGACGATCGCGGTCGGCCGTTGCCTCGGTCTGAAACGCAAAGGCTCGGACGCATTCGTCTATACCCTGTTCTCGGACGGCGAACTGGACGAAGGCGCGATCTGGGAAGGGCTGATGTCGGCCGCGCACTGGAAGCTCGACAACCTGATCGCGATCGTCGACGTGAACAACCAGCAGGCCGATGGCCCGTCGACGCAGGTCATGGCGTTCGAGCCGCTGGTCGACAAGCTGGAAGCGTTCGGCTGGTACGTGCAACGCGTGGACGGCAACGACATCGATGCGGTGAAGCGCGCGTTCGACCATGCGCGCCGGCATGACCGGCCGCAGCCGCGCATCATCGTCTGCGACACGAAGATGGGGTGCGGCGTGCCGTTCCTCGAAGCACGCGAGAAGAGCCATTTCATCCGCGTCGACGCGCACGAGTGGAAGCTCGCGCTCGACGCACTCGAAGCAGGGAGACACGCATGAGCACCGTCGACAACAAGCCGCGCCTGAAGACTTCCGCGATGATCGCGTCCATCGCCGCGGAAGGGCAGGTGACCCGCTCCGCACCGTTCGGCCATGCGCTGACCGAACTCGCGCGCACGAACGCCAACGTGATCGGGATGACGGCCGATCTCGGCAAGTACACCGACCTGCATATCTTCGCGAAGGCGTTTCCCGAGCGTTACTACCAGATGGGAATGGCCGAGCAGCTGCTGATGGGTGCGGCCGCCGGATTCGCGCACGAAGGGGCGCAGCCGTTCGTCACGACCTACGCGGTATTCGCGACGCGCCGCGCGTACGACTTCATCCATCAGGCCATCGCCGAGGACAATCTCGACGTGAAGCTGATCTGCGCATTGCCGGGGCTCACGACCGGCTACGGGCCGAGCCACCAGGCCGCCGAGGATCTGGCGCTGATGCGCGCGATGCCGAACATGACCGTGATCGATCCGTGCGACGCGCTGGACATCGAACAGATGGTGCCGGCCATCGCCGCGCACAAGGGGCCGGTGTATGCACGCCTGCTGCGCGGCAACGTGCCGGCCGTGCTCGACGAATACGATTACCGCTTCGAACTCGGCAAGGCCAAGCTGCTCCGCGACGGCAACGACGTGCTATTGATCTCGTCCGGGATCATGACGATGCGTTCGCTCGAGGTTGCGAAGGCACTCGAAGCCGATCGCGTCGATGTCGCGGTGCTGCACGTACCGACGATCAAGCCGCTCGACACGGCGACGATCGTCCGCGAGGCGGCGCGCAAAGGGCGCATGGTGATCGTCGCCGAAAATCATACGGTGATCGGCGGGCTCGGCGAAGCGGTCGCGACCGCGCTGCTGGCGGCCGGCGTTGTCGTGCCGTTCCGGCAGATCGGGTTGCCCGATGCGTATCTCGCCGCGGGTGCGCTGCCGACGCTGCACGATCGTTACGGAATCTCGGCCGGCGCGATGCGGGCGAATATCCGGTCGTGGGCGGGGTGACGGATTGACGGCCGCCCAAGCGTCGTCTTCGCGCGCGACGACGTCGAATGCTTCGTCCGTGACGGTCATGTCGATGGTCGCTTCGGGATAACGCTCCGTAAGGCTTGCCAGCCACGGGCTCGACAGGAAGAGCTCGGCAATCGACGTGGCCGTGAGCCGAAGGTGGCCGCGCGGCGCGTCGGTCGTGCCTCGGCGACGCACTTGGCGCCGTGAACCGATGAATGCTCTCCGCACCGCGGAGAGGATTTCAGGTGATAAACATCAGGGCTCATTCCTTGCTCGATTGCTTTCTCGGCAGTTCCGAGAACGTTCGAACAAGGAGGACCTGATATGAAAGCAGTCGTATTTCACGGTATCGGCGACATTCGCATCGACACGGTGCCCGATCCCGAAGTCACCGACGCGACCGACGCGGTCGTGCGCCTGACGGCCAGCGCGATCTGCGGCACCGACCTGCACATGGTGCGCGGCACCCTCGGCGGGATGAAGCCGGGCACGATCCTCGGCCATGAGGGTGTCGGCATCGTCGAGACGGTCGGGCGCGACGTGCGCAACCTGCGGCGCGGCGACCGTGTGCTGATTCCGTCGACGATCGCATGCGGCAGTTGCGCATATTGCCGCGCGGGCTACACCGCGCAATGCGACGTCGCGAACCCGGGCGGCCCGCGTGCGGGTACCGCATTCTTCGGCGGTCCGGCCGACAGCGGCGCGTTCGACGGGCTGCAGGCCGAATACGCGCGCACGCCGCTTGCGCATGCGAGCCTGATTCGGCTGCCGGATGCGATCGACGACGATCGCGCGATCCTGATGTCGGACATTTTTCCCACCGGCTATTTCGGCGCGCAGCTCGCGGAAGTGCGCGCGGGCGATACGGTCGCCGTGTTCGGCGCGGGGCCGGTCGGCCAGTTCGCGATCGCAAGCGCGAAGCTGATGGGCGCCGGGCGCGTGATCGCGATCGACCGCGTGGCGTCGCGCCTCGAGATGGCGTGTGCGCAAGGCGCGGAGATCGTCGATTTCGCGGAGGACGATCCGGTCGAGACGGTGCTGCGGCTGACGGGCGGAATCGGCGTCGATCGCGTGATCGACGCGGTGGGCGTCGACGCGATGCGCGCGACGCACGGGCCGGCCGCGGCCGATCGCGACGCGGCGCAGGCATTCGATGCGGAAGTCGAGGCGATCGCGCCGCACCGCAAGCCGGACGGCCGCAACTGGGTGCCGGGCGACGGGCCGTCGCAGGTGCTGCAATGGGCGGTGCGCGCGGTCGCGAAAGCGGGCACGGTGGCGGTGATCGGCGTGTATCCGCCGGCGGCGCGGGTGTTTCCGATCGGCGATGCGATGAACCGCAACCTGACGATCAAGATGGGCAACTGCAATCACCGAACGGTGACGCCGCCGCTCGTCGAGCTCGTGCGCAGCGGCGCATTCGACCCGCTGTCGGTGCTCACGCGCTGCGAGCCGCTGACGAATGCGATCGATGCGTATCGCGCGTTCGACACGCGCGAGCCGGGCTGGATGAAGGTGAAGCTGACGCCATGACGATGCCAACCGAAACCGGGAGGACTGCGATGAACGATCCCTACGACAACTGCATGGCCGCTTGCGACGCGTGCGCCCACGCCTGCGATGCGTGTACGGCCGCGTGCCTCGCCGAACGCGACGCGCAGGCGCTGGCCGACTGCATCGCGCTCGACATCGAATGCGCGCAGCTGTGCCGCTTCGCGTCGGGCGCGATGGTGCGCCGCAGTGTGCTCACGCCCAGCGTCTGCGCGCTGTGCGCGCAGGCCTGCGACTTGTGTGCGGCGGAATGCCAGCGGCATGCACACGATCATTGCCGCCGCTGCGCGCTCGCGTGTGAAGCATGCGCGGCGATGTGTCGCGCGGTGGCTTGAGCACGGCGGTCACGGTGTGCGACGAACCCGGCGCGCGACGCGCTGCAGCAGCGCGTCGAGCACGGCTATTTCGACGGGCTTCACGAGATGGTCGTCGAAGCCGGCGCGTGCGGTGCGCTCCAGGTCCGCCGCGCTGGCATGTCCCGACAGCGCAACGCAGGTCGTGTCGCGCAGCGCGTCGATCGCGCGCAGTTCGTGCAGGAGCGTGAAGCCGTCGACGTCGGGCATCGTGAGGTCGAGGATCATCAGCTGCGGGGCGTAGTCGCGGGCGAGCGCCAGCGCGTCGTGCGCGTTGTAGGCGACGCGCGGCGCGTGCCCTTTCACCTGCAGCAGCACGGCGAGCGTGTCGGCCGAATCGCGATTGTCGTCGACGATGACGATACGGAGCGGTGTCGTGTCCGTCTGCACGGACTTGACCGGCCCGCGCACGTCGCCGCGGGTCGCGCGCGCCATGCGGTCGATCGGCAGCCGCACCGTAAACGTCGCACCGTGACCGGGCCCGGCACTTTCGGCCGAGATGCGCCCGCCGTGCAGTTCGACGAACGTCCGGCAGATGGCGAGCCCCAGCCCGAAGCCTTCGGCCGGCCGCCGGCCTGATCCGCTTTCCTGCTCGAACAGGTCGAAGATGGTTTCGAGCGCGTCGCGCGCGATGCCGACGCCGCGATCGGTCACGCGGATCGCGACGACCGGCCCCTCGATCGTGGCGCCGACGTCGATGCGTCCGCCGAGCGGCGAGAACTTCGACGCATTGTCGAGCAGGTTGTGCAGCACCTGGACGAGCCGCGCATCGTCGCCATGCAGCGGCACGGCATCGGCCGGCAGATCGACGTGGATGTGCTGCCCGCGCGCGGCCAGCTTCGGCTGGATGCTTTCGACGCCGCGGCACACGATGTCGCGCACGGTAATGGGGCGGTCGTTCAGCTCGAGCTTGCCGGCGGTGATGCGCCCGACGTCGAGCAGGTCGTCGACGAGGCGCGTCAGTTGCGTGACCTGACGATGCACGGCGTCGCGGCACTGCGCGAGCGCGGGCGCCGGGTTGGCGAGGCTCTGCAGCACGCCGACCGAATGGCGCAACGGCGCGAGATGGTTGCGCAGCTCGTGCGCGAGCATCGCGATGAACACGCTGAGCCGGTGCGTCGACGCTTCGAGCTCCTCGAGCCGCTTGCGCTCGGTCATGTCGCGCGTGATCTTGATGTAGCCGCAGAGCTGGTTCGAGTGATCGTGCACGGGCGTGATCGTCACGTTCGCCCAGAACTGCGAGCCGTCCTTGCGCACGCGCCAGCCTTCGTCCTCGAAGTGGCCGTTGGCCGCCGCTTCGGCGAGCCCGAGCGACGGCCGGCCGGCCGCGATCGCGTCGGGCGGATAGAAGCGCGAGAAGTGGTGGCCGACGATCTCCGCGGCGCGATAGCCCTTGATGCGCGCGGCCCCGGCGTTCCAGGTCGCGACGTTGCCGTGCGGATCGAGCATGAACACCGCGTAGTCGGTGATCGACTCGACGACCGTCTGGAAGCGGAACTCGGCGAAGCGGTGCAACAGGTCGCGCGCGTCGGACTGCCCGAGCGGCGGGGGAGGCGAGCGAGGATTGATGTCGTCTTTCATCATCGGAGCAGCTTGTCGAAGACGGGCGGGCAAGCGCCGCCCGGCCGCCGTCGGGCGGGCCGGCAGCGGCGGTACGAATCGGATTGGCACCCCCGAAAGCATAAGGGAACTCAATTCGGCTGATCAATGAGCGCGCATCGGTTGTGCCGATCGCCATTCCGGCCGCGCGCAATCGGTTCCGGTGTGCGGCGCGGCATGCCGATTGCACACGCTTGCGTTCCGCCCGCCGTGCCGCGTTGGGCGGCTGCGCGCGGCCGCGAGCCTCGCAAGGAGCACGACATGAACAGCACGCTGAACCCCGACAACGAACCGTCCGACCCGGACGACGACAATGCCAGCCGCGGCCGCGACGGCCGCGCACTGGGCCCGAGCGACTCGTCCGACAGCGGCAGTGACACGGCCGGCGCGCGGCGTCATCCGTTCGACGTCGATTCGCCGCTCGACGATCACGCGCTCGAACGCGGCGATGCCGCGCTCGACAGCGATACGGACCGTGCGGGCACGGGTGAGCGCGCGTCGGCGGACGGCGATTCGACCCTCGACGAAGGCATGGACATCAAGCCGGACCGCACCGAGCGGCTGAGCGAGCCCGGCCGCACGACGCAACCGGATGACGGGGACGAAGCGGGCGACGACGGCACGCCGTGACGCGCCCGGCACGCAAAAACTGCAATCGCATTGCAGATTCTCGCGTCCGCCAGCCGATCGACGTCGCGACGCGCGTCGGTCTTCCACCGGCCACGCCATCGGCACGCGACTTGCATTCGACCTGACCGACGCGCGCCGTGACACGGCATGGGGCCATGCAAGGCGCAGGTGCGATCAAGGAGGGGCACGATGCAACGACGATATCCCGGACGGCACGGCGAACGCGGTGGCCCGCCCGACTGGCAGGAGCGCAACGAACGCGCACCCCGAGGCGCCGGCGAGCGCGACATCCCGGACGATCCGGCGCGATGGCCCGACGCGGGCGACGAGCCGGCGTACCGCCGCTTCGCGAGCGAGAACGTCGGTCCGGAAGACTGGGGCAGCGAATGGAGCGAACGCGCGGCGCGGCCGGTCGGCCAGCGGCGCGGCGGGGCCGATGCGGGCCGGCAGGGCGACTTCCCGCGCAGGCCGGCGCGCGACCCCGATCCCGGCTACGGCGAACGCGACTATCACGCGCAGGGCCGCGACGGGGGGGAAAGCCCGTACCGCGGCGTTCCCCCGGAGTTTCGCGGGCATCACCGGATGGGCGGGTACGACCGCGACCGCGCCTGTGGTGACCCGTACGGCAATCGGCGCTACGGCGGCGACGCCCCCGACCTGTCGCGGTTCGGCAGCGACGCCGAACGCGACGCGCTGCGCAATCGTCGCGGGCCGAAAGGCTATACGCGATCGGACGAGCGGATCCGCGAAGATGTGTGCGAGCGGCTCGCGCATGCACTCGACATCGACGTGAGCGACGTCACGGTGCAGGTGCAGGACGGCCGCGTCGAACTGGACGGCACGGTGCCGGCGCGATGGATGAAGCATGGCATCGAGGATCTGGCCGACGGCTGCATGGGCGTGCGCGACGTCGAGAATCGCGTGCGGGTGCGCCGTGACGAGGGCGAGCAGGCCGATTCGCGGATGGTGCTGCATCCCGACCAGCGCACCGTGACGCCGACGCAGCCTGCCGCGCTCGATCCCGAGCCGGGCACCGTCGAGCGCGACCGCGAGCGCAAACCGCACCACTGAGCGCTCGTGCACGAACCGGCGCGCCGCGAACCGCCTCGCACACGCATGACCACGGGAACCGACGATACGCCGCTCGGGCAGTGCTCGTGATCGTCATCGGCACGTGCGGCGGCTTCGTCATGTTCGCGATCGATGCGGCATGCGTGGCCGTGTTTGCGCGCCGGCGGATGCGCTGCCAGCCGCGCGTCATTCGCCGGATCGACGCCGCGCGTGAGCGAGAAGGCTGCGCGCCGCCCGAGGGCCTGGCGCTGTCCGGCCACGCGCGCGGTCGAGGCCGGTTTCCACGCTGACCTGACCCACCCCGCGGCAACGGCCGACCGGATCGCGACGCTGCGCGCACTCGCATTTCCCTCTGGAGACACCCATGTCCAACCCGCCACCCGAAGCGTTGACCGGCCGCCGCGCCGGTAGCGCGTTCGTCGACCGCCCGACCGCGGTCGCCGCGGTCGAATTGCTGCTGCCGAGCCTGTCGGCCGCGCTGCAGAGCGACTTCGTCGGCGACAGCGGCTGCCTGCACATCGTGATCATGGATCCCGCGCTCGGGCCTCGCGACGCGGCGTTCGAGGACGCGATCCTGTACGAGTTCTCGTTGCCCGACCCGAAGGACTGGGACGCCGACTACCGGGCGTATGCGCGTGCGAAGGCGCGGCTGTCGTGGGAAACGGGCCGCGACGGCCACGTCGTGCAGGCGCTGGAGCCGTACCGGCTGCGCGCGGGCGATACGAACCTGTGGGGCGGCGTCGCGCTCGGCGGGATCGTGGTCGGCGTGTCGGGCGCGCAGCCGTGGTTCGACGAGGCATTCGCGGGCTGCCTCGCGCACTGCCTGCGTGCGCTCGCGAAGCGCCGCGCGCAGGCGACGCCGGACGCGCTGGCGATCTGAGCGCGGCCGTGCGGGGCGGTTTTTACAGCAGCTTATAAAAAAGCCAGCGATGGCGTGCCGGCGCGCGACGCGGCACGGGCGCCGGCCAGTCGGCACGGTTCTCGCTGTCTCTCCTGCATCGACGTTTGTCGCGACAAGCGTCACACAGCCAGTCCGGATGCGTCCGGACGTTCGCAAGGAGGTGCAGGTGAACGACGTCAAACACGATTCGACCCAAGCGCCGCTCGCCGGCCGCGTCGCGCTGGTGACCGGCGGCGGCCGCGGGCTCGGCGAGGCCATTTGCGAAGACCTGGCGCGGCACGGGGCGCACGTGATCGTCGCCGATCTCGACGGCGACCGCGCGGCCGCCGTCGCGCAGCGGCTCGAACGGCACGGCGGGCAGGCGGTCGGCCGGCCGCTCGACGTGCGCGACGAGGCGTCCGTGCTGCAGGTCGTGCACGATGCGCGGGAAGCGCTCGGCGATCTCGACGTGGTCGTCAACAACGCGGCGATCGACGTGACCGCGCCGATCGACGACGTGAGCGTCGACGCATGGCGGCAGGTGCTGATGACGAACCTGCTCGGCCCGTACCTGATGTGCCACGCCGCCGTGCCGATGATGAAGGCGCGCGGCACCGGGCACATCGTCAACATCGCGTCGACCGCGTCGAAGCGCGCATGGCCGAACGCGTCCGCCTATCACGCGACGAAGTGGGGACTGCTCGGCCTGTCGCACGCGCTGCATGCCGAACTGCGGCCGGCCGGCGTGAGCGTGTCGGCGATCGTCGCGGGCGGGATGCGCACGCCGTTCCTGCTCGACCGCTTCCCGGACATCGACGCGGACACGCTGCAGCCGGCCGAGAACGTCGCGGCCGCCGTGCGCTTCGTGCTGATGCAGCCGCCCGGCACGGTGGTGCCGGAAGTGATGGTGCTGCCGATGAAGGAGACGTCATGGCCTTGAAGCGCGAAAGGGGGCTGCCGGGGGCCGTGCTGATCGACAAGGACGGCACGTTGCTCGACGACGTGCCCTACAACGTCGATCCGGCGCGGATGCGCCTCGCACCGGGCGCGGCACGCGCGCTGCGCACGCTCGGCGCGACCGGCATGCCGATCGTGGTCGTCTCGAACCAGCCGGGCGTCGCGCTCGGCCGCTTTACCGAAAACGAGCTTGGCGCGGTCCGCCGGTGTCTCGCCGAACTGTTCGAAGCAAACGGCGCGACACTGGCGGATTTTTTTTCTGCCCGCATCACCCGCGCGGCAGCGTGCCGGCTTATACGATTGACTGCGTCTGCCGCAAGCCGCGCCCCGGCATGTTGCGTCGCGCGCTGGCCACGCTGGGCGTCGTCCCCGAATGGAGCTGGATGATCGGCGACATCCTCGACGACGTCGAGGCCGGGCGCGCCGCGCGTTGCCGCACGATCCTCGTCGACTGCGGGCACGAGACCGAATGGCGCACCGGCGCCGCGCGTACGCCGCACCACGTCGTCGATCGCGTCGACCGCGCGGCCGACATCGTCGCGCGCGAAGCCGTGCGGCGGCACGGCACCTGGGGCCGGCGATGAACGCCGCGTGGCGTCGCGCACGACGCATCCTGTGCGTGCGGCTCGACAGCGTCGGCGACGTGCTGATGACGACGCCCGCGTTGCGCGCGTTGAAGGAGAGCGGCGAGGGGCGCCGGCTCACGCTGCTGACGTCGCGCACCGGCGCCGCGCTGGCGACGCACCTGCCGATGGTCGACGACGTGTGGACCTACGATGCGCCATGGGTCAAGCACCCCGACGCGCACGGCGATCCGGTCGCCGATCTCGACATGATCGATCGGCTGCTGGCCGGCCGTTTCGACGCGGCCGCGGTTTTTACCGTCTACAGCCAGAATCCGCTGCCCGCCGCGATGATGTGCTGGCTGGCGGGCATTCCGCTGCGGCTTGCGCATTGCCGCGAGAACCCGTATGAACTGCTGACCGATCGCGTGCCGGAAAGCGAACCGGAGTCGCACGTGCGGCACGAGGTGGCGCGGCAGCTCGCGCTCGTGCGCGCGATCGGCGCCACGACGTCGAACTGGCGGATGGCGTTCGAGCCGGGCGACGCGGCGCGGCATGCGGTCAGTGCGCGGTTGCAGGCCACGTTGCGGCGCATCGGCGGC
>NZ_JAAGPH010000100.1:0-30870 GCF_017104705.1 Burkholderia sp. Se-20373
GGCGGCGGGGGCGGGCGACGCGAGCGGAGCGGGCCCGCCGTTGCGTTCGCCGCGCGCTTCCCCGACCGCGGCCATCGTGACCGCGCGCGCGCCGTCCCGGGGGCCACCATGGCGGCGAATAACAAGGAAAACACAATGAAAAGACCGATTTCGCTGACCATTCTCGCGTGGATCATCATCGTGACCAACGCGATCACGTGCGTCTATACGCCGTTCTCGATCGGCATGCCGACCACCCAGGCGCTGCTGGCGCACTACCTGCTGCCCGTCTGGGCGACGCTCGGCATCAGCGTGATCCTCGAAGCCGCGAACGTCGTGATCGGCATCGCGATCCTGAAAGGCCGCGAGTGGTCGCGCAAGGCCTACATCGTGACGTTTGTGATCGGCATTGCGTTCTCGTTCGTCAACATGCCGGCGTCGATGTATGCGGTGCTGATTCCTGGCGTCCTGCTGTTCGCGCTGTTCGTCTACCTGATGTTCCGGCGCCCCGCGACCGCGTATTTCCGGCAGGCCGTCGCGTGAGCGTCGTGCGTAACGCGCTGGCGATCGTGCTGTTCTCGATCGCCGGCTTCTGCGTGATCGCCGCGCAGATGGCGGCGTTCATGAAAGTCGGCCACGCGGGCGCGACCGCCCTATTCGTCGCCGTGCTGTTCGCGGTGTCGGCCGTGCTGCTCGCTGCGGGCGCGTTTGCCGGCGCATTCCGGCCGCGTGCGCGCGGCGCGGGCATCGTGCTGCTCGTCGCGGCCGCGACCACCGCGCTCGGGATGGTGGGCTGGGGGACACTCGTGCTCACGCCGGCGATCGTCGACGTGATGCAGCAGCAGGGTGCGTACTTCAACGCGCGCATGTTCCGCTTCGTGCCCGGCACCGGCGTGACGGCGTTGTCGGCGCTCGTCGGCGTCTGGCTCATGCGGCGCGGCTGAAGTACGCCGCTGAAGTACGCGGCCGCCGGCACGCTGGCGTCCGTCTCGCGGCTCGGCTAGGATGCGCGAATTGTCCTGACGATTCGCGGGCCGCCCATGAACCGAAACGCCGCCTCCTCCGTTCTCCTCGAAGTGATCGCCACGACCGTCGGCGATGCGAAGGCCGCCGCCCGCGCGGGCGCCGACCGCCTCGAACTCGTGACCGCGATCACCGAAGGCGGGCTGACGCCGAGCGTCGGCCTGATCGAAGCCGTCGTGGCCGCCGTGCCGATTCCCGTCAACGTGATCGTGCGACCGCACAGCCGGTCGTTCGTCTACGACGCCGACGATCTCCGCGTGATCGAGCGCGACGTGCGTGCAGCCGTCGCGGCCGGGGCGAACGGCGTCGTGTTCGGCGCGCTCGACGCTCGCGGTGACGTCGATCTCGACGCACTGGCCCGCATCGCGGCCGCGGCGGACGGCCGCGCGCTGACCTTCCACCGCGCGTTCGACGTATCGCGCGACCTCAATGCCGCCTTCGACGCGCTGCTGCGCGTGCCGGCCGTCACGTCGGTGCTGACGTCGGGCGGCCATCCGTCGGTGCTCGACGCGGTCGCCACGATCACGCGGCTGGTGCGGCAGGCCGCAGGCTCGACCTGCACGGTGCTGGCCGGCTCGGGGCTCACGGTCGATGCGGTCGGCGATTTCGTCCGCGCGACCGGCGTGCGCGCGGTGCATGTCGGCTCGGGTGTGCGGCCGCGCGGCGAGGTGCTGGCGCCGGTCGATCCATCACGCGTCGAGCGTGTACGCGCGGCGATCGACGGCGCGGCGGCGCACGTGTGACGCGTGCGTCGGATGGCGGCGATCACTGCCGCTGCTTGCACCGACACCAGACACCGGGACACCATCGCGGAGAGGGGGCCACATGACGGACGCAACGCACGACCCGCACGACGGTGCCGCCGACGACGGCGCGCCGGGCTGGGACGCGATCGACGGCGCGCTCGCGCGCGTCTATCCGGGGCAGGAGCCGAAGCACTACGCCACGCTGCTCAAGTGGCGGCTCGGCGGCCGCGATCCGCTCGACGGGATCAGCGTGTGGAAGCGCGCGGAACCCGTGCCGCACTGGCATTTCGTCACGTATGGGCTGTCCGAGCTGTATGCGAAGGAGTCGGACGATCCGGCCGTCAGCGGCTTCGGCTTCGAGCTGACGATGCGCGTCGCCTGCGGCGCCGCCGCCGAAGAACCGCCGAACTGGGTGTTCAGCTTCCTGCAGAACCTCGCGCGCTACGTGTTCCAGAGCGGCAATGCGTTCGACGACGGTCACTGGATGACGGCCAACGGCCCGATCGCGCTCGACACCGACACGCAGCTCTGCTCGATGGGCTTCGCGTTCGATCCGGAGCTGCCGGCGATCGATACGCCGCACGGCCACCTGGCGTTCCTGCAGATCGTCGGGCTGACGCTCGACGAGGAGCGTGCCGCGAAGCGCTGGCGCACGCGCGCGCTGCTCGACACGCTGCTGCCGCATATGCCGCTGTGGGTGACCGATCTCGGTCGCGCATCGCTGCTCGAGCGCGCGGACGTGCGCGGCGCGGTCGACGCCGGTACGCAGCGCGACGGCTCGTCGAGCGGCTACCTGTTCACCGACGTGCTCGGATGGGAAACGCGCAAGCGGCTGTTGCGCGCGCCCGTGATCGAGATCACCGTTGGCGCGCGGCAGGTCGACGAACTGGTCACGCTGCTGCCGCTGCGGTTGCCGTTCGACCGGCCGTTCCGCCTGGTCGGTCATGACGGCGCGGTGCGGTTCGTGCACGCCGACGCGAACGAAGTCACCGACGAGGACGGCACGCTGACGCTGCGGCTCACTGACGCGACGGTGCGGGCGCTGGCGCGCACGCTGCAGCCGCGCGCCGGCGAGTATGCGATCGACGGGCTCGACGGCGTGCGCTGGCGCGTGGAGAAGACCGTGATCCGCGATGCGCAGGGCAACGCGGTGCAGACGATCGGATGAGGCACGGCGGCGTGCGTGCGCCGTGTCACGTATTGCGTACGAACCAGGCCCGCTTGGCCGTGCCCAGCAGCGCACGATAGACCACCCACGACACGACGAACGTCGCGGGCGCCGACAGCGATGCGGCGAACCCCGTCGCCTGGTTCAGCGCGAGCCCGATGAATGCGCCGGCGAACCAGGCGGTCAGCCCGCCCGGGTTGAAGGTCGGTACATGGGCGTCGCGGCATTCGACGTCGTCGCCGACCAGTTTCCCGTAGCGATCCGACAGGATGTGCGCGAGCGCGACGCCGACCCATGCGACGACGAAGATCCCCTGGTAGGCGAGCGCCTGCAGGATCCGCGAGAAGATGTCCGCCATCATCAGCGCATAGACGACCGCGCCCACCACGAGCGCCCACACGAATTTCGGCGCGCGCAGGCCGGCCACCTTCAGGAAGAACGCCTGCATGTTGACGGTCGCGAGGTAGTAGTTCGCGGTGTTGATCCGCGATTGCGTGACCCACACGAACAGCAATCCCCATACCCCCATCAGCTTCAGCAGCGCGAGCACCACGGATACTTCGGAGAGCGTACCGAGCCCCGGAATCGTGCTGACGAGATAGATGCCGGCCGCGCCGTTGACGAGAAACGTGACGAGGTAGAACGGCATCCCGAAGTTGAAGCGGCCGTGATAACCCGCGTCGTCCTTGCGGCCGAAGCGCGCGTAGTCGAACGTGAACATCATCAGCACCCACACGCCCATGTAGTAGACGAAGCAGTGCCACCAGCCGCCGGCCGGTACGGCGCCCGTCGGGCCGAAATCGAGCCACGCCGCGTGGTAGCCGTATTCGGCCGTTGCGAGCCCGACCGCCGCGAGCAGCCCGAGCAGGTAGAACGGCAGCAGCACGCCGTTGAACTTGTCGAGCCAGTGCTGCACGCTGCCGAACACGAGCGGCACGCTGTAGCAGACGACGATCAGCGCGGCCCATTTGTAGTCGAGCCCGGGAAACTGGTGGTGCGCGGCGACCGCGATCACCGAGCCCTCGAACACCGCGTAGTAGATCGCCGTCGCGAAGAAGATCAGCGTGGCGAGCGCCGCGCCCGCGCTGCCGAACAGCACGCGCGAGAACAGCGCGACCGACAGCCCCGTGCGGATCGCATAGCGGCTGATGATCGTGTTGACGAGGCCGTACGACACGACCGACAGCGCCATTCCGATCAGCGCGTTGCGTGCGCCATAGGTGAGCGCGAGCGTGGCGCCCACGACGATGTAGAACACCGCGCTGCACACGGCCCACCACGCCATCGTCAGCGAAAAGGGCGGCATGCGCGCGTGGTCGGGAACGGCGAGCGTCGACAGGTCGAGATCCTCGTCGGGGTGGGCCTGAGCCAGGTTGGCCATGATCGTGCTCCTTGATGAGCGGAAACTGCGAACGACGTCTCGGCCGCGGCACATGCGATCCGCAGGGTTGCCCCGACGTCGGGCGGGCAACCGGTTCGGCAGGAACGGAAACAGCGCGCAAGCGTCCCCGCCGCGCGGCGCACGGCCGCGCGGTCGGAAAACGGACAGCGAAAAGAGGGGGGTGACCAATGGCGCCCGGCACGCGCGCCGGGCGCCCGGTGCTCAGTCCCGCAGCACGGCGCGCAGCAGCGCGAGGCGCCGCTGGTACTCGCGGCGCGCGGCGAGCGCGTCGGCCATCGTCACGCGCACGAAGCGCGCGCGGTGGTTGGGCTGCATCTGGCCGATCAGGTCCAGGTCGGCACTGATGACCGTGCCGATCGTCGCGTAGCCGCCGCCCGACACCGCGTCGCGGTGCAGGATGATCGGCTCGAGCCCGGCCGGCACCTGGATCGAGCCGATCGGGTAGCACGCATCGACGATGTTCGACGGATCGGCGCCCGCGCCGAACGGCTGCTCGCGCGGCCGGAACTGCAGCGCGCGGCCGTTCTTGAAGCGGTAGCCGATGCGGTCGGCTTCGGGCGCGACCGTCCACTCGTCATCGAAGAAGGTGCGCGCCGAATCGTCGGTGAGCCGGTAGTGGTACAGGCCCGTCAGCACCCGAAGCTCGACCTGGTTGTCGAGCGGCCGGCTCACGGCCGTCGGCAGCTCGCGCCCTTCGCGATGCGTGCCGACGGGGGCGCCGATCGGCAGCCGGTCGCCTTTCTGCAGGCGCCGGCCCGCGTGGCCGCCGATCGCGCCGAGCGTGTAGGTCGAGCGGCTGCCGAGCACGACCGGCACGTCGATGCCGCCTGCCACGGCGAGATACGCACGCGCGCCGGCCTTCACGTAATGGAACGACAGCACGCTGCCCGCACGGATCCGCAGCGCGACGTTGCAGCGCTGCCCGATGCCGTCGATCTTCGGTGTCATCTCGGCGCCGGTGACGGCGAACAGCGCATCCGTATGGAACATCAGCTCGGGGCCGAGCAGCGTGCATTCGAGCACGGCGGCTTCCTCGGGATTGCCGACCAGCAGGTTCGCCGCGCGCGATGCGTACTGGTCGAGCGAACCCGACGGCGGAATGCCGACGTGGTAGTAGCCTTGCCGGCCCATGTCCTGGACCGACGTCGCGAGGCCGGGTTTCACGACTTCGATCAGGTTGTGCGCGTCAGTTTGCATGCAGCACCTCGACGAGAGAGCGGTTATACGCATCGGGATCGCGCAGGAACGCGTCGAGCGAGAATTTCACCGGGCGCACGCGCAGGGAGAAGGTGCCGGCTTCGACGTCGGCCACTGCCGCGTCGTACGCATCGCGATCGATCGGCTGGAATTTCACGATGTCGCCGGGCCGGAAGAACACCATGAACTCGCGCAGGTAGTCGAGCCGCTGCTCGGGGTCGAAGATCGGCGCCGGCGTCACGCCGAACATCTGGTAGCCGCCCGCGCCGCGCACCGAGTAGATGCAGCCGAAACAGCCGCCGTGGCCGACCGTCAGCTTCGGCGTGTCGGTGCGCGGCCGCAGGTACTTCGGCACTTCGAGCTGGCGTTCGCGCTCGACCATCTGGTACATGAACGGCAGGCCGGCGACGAAGCCGACCATCGACACGAACCACGGCGAGCCCGAGTGCGCGGCAATGAATGCGTCGACATCGCGCTTGCCGTTGATGCGCGCCGCGTATTCGAGATCGGTCGACGACGGGTCCTGGTGACGCTCGCGAAACCGCATCAGCGTCTCGTGCGTCCACGGGTCGTTGTAGAGCACCGGCACCTCGACGATGCGCGTGTCGAGTTCGAGCGGCGCGTCGCCGACTTCGGCCTCGATCGTCTTCAGCAGCGCGACGAGCGCATCGGGCTCGATCACGTCCGGGTCGTAGCGCACCTGGTAGGACGCATTCGCCGGACAGATCTCGGTGATGCCCGGCACCGCGCGGCGCTGCAGTTCACGCGTGATCGCCGTGCCCTTGAAGAACGCCTCGAGCGACATCGATTCGCTGATTTCGACGAACACGAACTCGTCGCCGCCGAACGTATAACGGGTCGTCACATCGCCTCCCCGACGCGCACGGCGTCTGCATTGTCGGCTGCGTGTTGCTGCGCGGCGGCGGTGGCGGCTTCGCGCCATCGCGGCATCCACGCCTCGAGGAAATTCGTGTGATAGCGCCCGGCGCGCACGTCGTCGTCCGCGAGCAGTGCGACGTGCAGCGGCGCGGTCGTCTTCAGGCCGCCGACGTGCAGCTCGCCGAGCGCGCGCGCCAGGCGCCGCAGCGCGGCCGCGCGGCTCTCGTCGTGCACGATCAGCTTCGCGAGCAGCGAATCGTAGAACGGCGACACGACGTAGCCCGGATAGAGCAGCGAATCGACGCGTACGCCGGGGCCGGTCGGCCACACGAGTTCGTCGATCCGGCCGGGGTTCGGGCGGAAATCTTGCAATGGATCTTCCGCGTTGATCCGGCATTCGAGCGCCGCGCCGCGCATCGTGATGGCGTGCTGCGCGAAGCGCAGCGGCTCGCCGTCGGCGATGCGCAGCGTCTCGCGCACGAGATCGATGCCGGTGACCGCCTCGGTCACCGGATGCTCGACCTGGATGCGCGTGTTCATCTCGATGAAGTAGAACTCGCCGCGCGCGTCGTCGAACAGGTATTCGAGCGTGCCCGCGCTGCGATAGCCGACTTCCTGCGCGAGGCGCGTGGCCGACGCGCACAGCGCGTCGCGCTGCGCGGGCGTGAGCGACGGCGACGGCGCTTCCTCGAGGATCTTCTGGCGGCGCCGCTGCAGCGAGCATTCGCGCTCGAACAGGTGGACGACATTGTGACCGTCGCCGAGCACCTGCACCTCGATGTGGCGCGCCCGCGCGATGAAGCGTTCGAGGTATACGCCGCCGTCGCCGAACGCCGCCTGCGCCTCGCGCTGCGCGAGCGGCAGCTCGGCATCGAGCTGCGCGGCGTCGTGCGCGACGCGGATGCCGCGCCCGCCGCCGCCGGCGGCCGCCTTGATCATGATCGGATAGCCGATGCGCGCGGCGACGTCCCGCGCCTCGTCGAGCGACTGCACGACGCCGTCGCTGCCGGGCACGGTCGGCACGTTGGCGCGCCGCGCGGTTTCGCGTGCGCGGGCCTTGTCGCCCATCGTGGCGATCACCTGCGAGTCCGGGCCGACGAAGATCAGGCCGGCCGCTTCGACCTGCGCGGCGAAGGCGGCGTTTTCGGACAGGAAGCCGTAGCCGGGATGGATCGCGTCCGCGCCGCACTGCCGCGCGGCGTCGAGAATCGCGGCGGGATTCAGGTAGCTTTTCGCCGCGTGCGATGAGCCGATGTGGATGGCGTCATCGGCCATGCGCGCGGCGAGGCTGTCGCGGTCCGCGTCGCTGACCACGGCGACCGCGCGCATGCCGAGCTCGCGCGCGGCGCGGATCACGCGTACCGCGATCTCGCCGCGGTTCGCGACCAGCACGGTCCGGATTCGCGACGGGCGGTAGAACGTGTCGGGGGAAGTGGCCTGTTTCATCGCGTCACCCCTCGATCCGCATCAGCACCTGGCCCGCGTCGACCGGCTCGCCGTCCTCGACGAGCAGCTCGACCACGCGCCCTCCCGCATCGGCTTCGATCTCGGTGAACTGCTTCATCACCTCGACGAGGCCGACCACCGCGCCCGCGGCAACCGTCGCGTCGACCACGACGTAGTAGTCCGCATCGGGCGACGGGCGCCGGTAGAAGGTGCCCGGCAGCGGGCTGACGATATCGTGCAATGCCATCGTGTGTCTCCTTGAGTCAGTGATGGGCGGCGAGCGGTTGCGGCCCGGCGGTCCGGATGCCTTCGCGGATCAGCGCGTGGCGCGTGTCGCGCACGAGCTCGAGCGCGCCCGGTGTGTCGCTGTGGATGCAGACCGAGTCGAAATCGATGTCGATGTCGTCGCCGTCGATCGTGCGCACCTTGCCGTCGATGCACGCGCGCAGCACCTTGTCGGCGACCTGGTGCGGATCGAGGCGGCCGACGCGGCGCGTGAACACGATCGAGCCGCTGCGGTCGTAGTCGCGATCCGCGTAGAACTCGCGGATCACCGGCTGCCCGTATTCGACGGCGACGCGGTAGGTGACCGACGCCTCCATGCAGTACAGCCACAGGCACGGGTCGACACGTTGCAGCGTCTCGATCAGCAGCCGCGAGAACGCCTCGTTGGCCGCCGCATGCATGTAGAGCGCGCCGTGCGGCTTCACGTGCTGCAGGCTGACGCCGTTCAGGCGCGCGAACTCGCGCAGCGCGCCGAGCTGGTACAGGATGTCGTTGACGAGCGCCTGCGGCGTTTCGGCGATCGTGCGGCGGCCGAAGCCGACGAGATCGCGAAAGCCCGGGTGCGCGCCGATGCCGACACCGGCGTCGCGCGCGAGCTGCACCGTGCGCGCCATGATGTTCGGGTCGCCTGCGTGAAAGCCGGTGGCGATGTTCGCCGAGCTGATGAGCGGCATGATCTGCTCGTCGACGCCGTCGCCGATCGTCCACGGACCGAAGCCCTCTCCCATGTCGGAGTTCAGGTCGACGCTGTGCTTCCTCATACGGTGTGCTCCTCCAGGTTCTCCGGTTCGCATGCGTCGTCGCGCATGCCGAAACCGTGTTGAACGCAGGTTAGCCGCGCGGGTTGCGTCAAAAAAGTTCTATTTTTGTATGCAGCCGTATCGATTTTTTCGATACCCCGGAGAGCGGCCGTCAAGGCCCGTCGGAGCAGGGATGGCAGGGTTTCCACGAGGCCGGGTTCACGGGCGCGGCACGGTTGTTATGATGTTTATCGCGTGCCCATCTGCTTTCTCATCGACCATGGCCCTGACCCTCAGACAGCTCAAGTATTTCGTCGCGACCGCCGAGCTCGGCCAGATCTCGCAGGCCGCGATCCAGCTCACGATTTCGCAGTCGGCCGTGACGAGCGCGATCAAGGAGCTGGAGGACAGCCTCGGCACGCAGCTCTTTCTGCGCACGCCGTCGGGCGTGACGCTCACCGACACGGGGCGGCGCTTCCTGAATCATGCGTACACGATCCTGTCGTCGGTCGACGAGGCGATGCGGATTCCGAACCTCGAAAGCACGCTGACCGGCACGCTCGCGATTGCCGCGAGCTACACGGTGCTCGGCTACTTCCTGCCGCATCACGTGCTGAGGCTGAACACGCTGTATCCGCGGCTGACGATCCACCTGCACGAGCTGAATCGCGAGTCGATCGAGGAAGGGCTGATCGCGGGCCGCTACGACATGGCCGTGCTGCTCACGTCGAACGTGTCGAATCCGGCGCTCGTGCTGGAGCCGGTGATCCACTCGGTGCGGCGGCTGTGGGTCGGCGCGCATCACCCGCTGCTCAGGCACGAGAGCGTCACGTTCGCGGAAGTCGCGCGCGAGCCGTTCGTGATGCTGACGGTTGACGAGGCGGGGCAGACGGCGCTGCGCTACTGGAGCGAGACGCCGTACCGGCCGAACGTGATCCTGCGCACGTCGTCGGTCGAGGCGGTGCGCAGCATGGTCGCGAACGGCAGCGGCGTCGCGATCCTGTCCGACATGGTGTATCGGCCGTGGTCGCTCGAAGGGCGGCGGATCGAGACGATCGTGCTGCGCGATCCGGTGCCGCCGATGAGCGTCGGTCTCGCCTGGCGCAAGGACATCGAGTTGAGCCCCGCGATGCACGCGGTGCGCGACTATTTCCGGCACACGTTCATGGAGCCGCGCGCGCTGGGTGGAGCAGGTTGAGGGCGCGACGCACGCGTAAAAAAGCCGGGACGTATCCCGGCTTTTTCATGTGGCGCACGAACTCGCCGTGCGTGGCGCTTACGCGTTCGCCGTCATCGCGTCCGCATCGCTCGAACGGATCCCGAGGCGCTCGAACAGCGCGCGGTCCTTCTGCGACTGCGGGTTGCTCGTCGTCAGCAACTGGTCGCCGTAGAACATCGAGTTCGCGCCGGCGAGGAAGCACAGCGCCTGCAGGCCGTCGTCGAGCTGCTCGCGGCCGGCCGACAGGCGCACCACGGCCTTCGGCATCGTGATCCGCGCCACCGCGATCGTGCGCACGAATTCGAACGGGTCGAGCGGTGCGGTGCCTTCGAGCGGCGTGCCTTCGATCGCGACGAGGTTGTTGATCGGCACCGAATCCGGGTACGGGTTCAGGTTCGCGAGCTGCGAGATCAGGCCCGCGCGTTCGCGGCGCGATTCGCCCATGCCGATGATGCCGCCGCAGCACACGTTGATGCCCGCGTCACGCACGCGGTCGAGCGTGTCGAGGCGATCCTGGTAGGTGCGCGTCGAGATCACCTGGCCGTAGAACTCCGGCGACGTGTCGAGGTTGTGGTTGTAGTAGTCGAGGCCCGCGCTCGCGAGTTCCTGCGCCTGCTCGTCTTCCAGCATGCCGAGCGTCATGCAGGTCTCGAGGCCGAGCTCCTTCACGCCGCGCACCATCTCGGTCAGCGCCGGCATGTGGCGCTCCTTCGGGTTGCGCCACGCGGCGCCCATGCAGAAGCGGCTCGCGCCGTTCGCCTTCGCCGCCCGCGCGGCGTCGAGCACCGCGTCGACGTCCATCAGCTTCTCGGCCTTCAGGCCCGTGTCGTGGTGCGACGACTGCGAGCAGTAGCCGCAGTCTTCCTCGCAGCCGCCCGTCTTGATCGACAGCAGCGTCGACAGCTGTACCGCGTTCGCGTCGAAGTGCTCGCGGTGCACCTGTTGCGCGCGGAAGAGCAGGTCGTTGAACGGCAGCTCGAACAGCGCGACGACGTCGGCGACGCGCCAGCGCTGCGAGACCGGAGCGGCCACGGGAATCGCGTCGGGTTGCACGGTGGCGGCGGTCTGGGCTTGGGTCATATCGTTTTCCTGTCCTGGTCGGGGATGAGGGATCGGGGATCTGTTTCGATTGGTCAATGCTGCGCGGTGCGCAGCGTCTCGACGAGCGCGGCGATGTCGAGCATCGCCGCGGCGGATTCGGGGGCGGCCGGGCTCAGGTGCGGAATGCGGCCGAGCAGCGGCGCGCCATGCTCGCGCGCGAGCCAGTCGCGCATCGTCGCGATGTTTTCATCGGGGAACGACATCGCCGGGTCGACGTGGTTCGCGACCCAGCCGGCGAGTTTGAGGCCGCGCGCGGCGATCGCGTCGGCGGTCAGCAGCGCGTGGTTGATGCAGCCGAGCCGCACGCCGACCACGAGCACGACCGGCACGCCGAGCGCGACCGCGAGATCGGCCATGTCCTGCGTGTCGTTCATCGGCACGCGGAAGCCGCCGGCGCCTTCGACGACGACGATCTCCGCGCGCGTCAGCGCTTCGCGATGGCACGCGACGATCGTGTCGATGTCGAGCGTCACGCCTTCCTGCGCGGCGACGATATGCGGCGCGGCCGGTGCCTTCAGCAGGAACGGCGTGCGCAGCGCGGGCGGCAGCACGACGTTCGCGGCCGCGTCGAGCTGGTCGGCGTCCTCGTTGCGCCACACGCCGTCGCGTTCATACGCGCCGGCCGCGACGGGTTTCAGCGCGGCCGCGCGCAGGCCATGCCGCGCGAAGCCGTGCAGCATCGCGGCCGAGACGAAGGTCTTGCCGATTTCGGTGTCGGTGCCGGTAACGAACAGCGAGAGCGGGGCGGTCATGCCGCAGTCTCCTCGCTGGCTTCGATCAGCGCGGCTTCGAGCCGCGCGAGATCGTCGAACGAATGCGCGGCCGACAGCGACACGCGCAGCCGCGACGTGCCGACCGGCACCGTCGGCGGCCGGATCGCGGGCACCCACAGGCCGTGCGCGTCGAGCGCGCGCATCGCCGCGAGCGTCGCGTCGTTGCTGCCGATCACGAGCGGCTGCACGGCCGTGTGCGAATCGACCGGCTGCCAGCGCGTGTTGCGCAGCAGCGTGCGCGTGCGGTCGATCAGCGCGGCGAGATGCGCGCGTCGCGCATTGCCTTCGTCGCCCGCGATCACCTTCAGGCTGGCCGATACCGCGTGCGCGACGGCCGGCGGCGCGGCCGTCGTGAAGATGTAGCTGCGCGCGCGCTGGATCATCCATTCGATCACGGTCTCGTGCGCGATCACGAACGCGCCCGCGACGCCGGCAGCCTTGCCGAGCGTGCCGACGTACACGAGATGCGGCGAGCGCAGCGCGGCGGCCGCAAGTGCGCCGCGGCCCTGCGGGCCGAGCACGCCGAAGCCGTGCGCATCGTCGACGACGAGCCACGCGCCGTGGCGTTCGGCCAGCGCGACGAGCTCGGCGAGCGGCGCGATGTCACCGTCCATGCTGAACACCGTGTCGCTGACGATCAGTTTCGTTTCGGCATCCGATGCGTCGAGCAACGCGGCGAGCGCGGCTGTATCCGCATGCGGATAGACCTGCACGTTCGCGCGCGACAGCCGCATGCCGTCGATCAGCGATGCGTGGTTCAGCGCGTCGGAGAAGATCGTCGCGCCTTTGCCGGTGAGCGCCGTCATCGCGGCGAGGTTCGCCATGTAGCCGGTGCTGAAGTACAGCGCGCGCGGCGCGTCGGAGAAGCCGCCCGAGAAGGCCGCGAGCTCTTCTTCGAGCGTGGCATGCGCACGCGAATGGCCGCCGAGCAGATGCGAGCCGCCGCTGCCGGAGCCGTAGCGCTGCGCGCCTTCGGCGAACGCGGCGACGAGCGCCGGATGCGCGGCGAGGCCGAGGTAGTCGTTGCTCGCGAAGCCGACGATCTCGCGGCCGTCGACGGTCATGCGCGCATCGCACGCGGTGTCGGCGGTGCGGCGCACGCGGCGCAGCCCTTGCGCGTCGAGCGCGGCGAGGCCGCGTTGCAGGGTATCGAGCAGAGGGTTCGTCATCCGGCGATCTCCGCGAGCGTTGCATCGAGCGTGTCGCGCGTGCGTTGCGCGAGCCACGCGATGTCGTCGTCGCTCATCACGTACGGCGGCATCAGGTACACGGTCGTGCCGATCGGGCGCAGCAGCAGCTCGCGTTCCAGCGCGCGCTCGAAGAAGCGGCGCGAAAAGCCGCGCGCCGCGTCGCCGTCGAGCGCGACGTCGAACGCGAACAGCGTGCCGCGCTCGCGCAGGTGCCGTACCTGCGGGTGCGCATCGAGCGGCGCGAGCGCCGCGCGCAGCGTCGCCGACTTGCGGGCATTGGCCGCGAGCACGTCGTCGCGCGCGAACAGGTCGAGCGTCGCGACCGCCGCGCGGCACGCGAGCGGGTTGCCCGTGTACGAATGCGAGTGCAGGAAGCCGCGCGTCGTGTCGTCGTCGTAGAACGCGGCGAACACGTCGTCGCGCGTGAGCACGAGCGACAGCGGCAGGTAGCCGCCGCTGATGCCTTTCGACAGGCACAGGAAATCGGGCCACACACCGGCCTGCTCGCACGCGAAGAAGGTGCCGGTACGGCCGCAGCCGACCGCGATCTCGTCGGCGATCAGGTGCACGCCGAATTCGTCGCACAGCGCGCGCAGCCCACGGACGTACGACGGATCGTGCATCGCCATGCCGGCCGCGCACTGCACGAGCGGCTCGACGATCAGCGCGGCGATCCGGTCGCCGCGTTCGACGAACAGGCGCCGCACGTCCGCGAGTGCGCGGCCCGCGACGTCGGCGGCCGTTTCGCCCGGTTGCGCGCCGCGTGCGTCGGGTGACGCGACGACATGCGCATGGCGGATCAGCGGGTCGTACGCGTCCTTGAACAGCGCGACGTCGGTCACGCCGAGCGCGCCGATCGTCTCGCCGTGATAGCTGTTGGCGACGCAGACGAATTCCTGCTTGTTCGCGCGGCCGCGGTTGCGCCACGCGTGGAAGCTCATCTTCAGCGCGATCTCGACCGCCGACGCGCCGTCCGACGCGAAGAACGCGTGGCCGAGCGTGCGCCGGGTGAGCGCGTGCAGCCGCTCCGCGAGTTCGATCGCGGGTTCGTGCGTGCAGCCGGCGAGCATCGCGTGCTCGAGCGTGTCGAGCTGGTCCTTCAGCGCCGCGTTGATGTCCGGGTTCGCATGGCCGAACAGGTTGACCCACCACGAGCTGATCGCATCGAAGTAGCGGCGGCCGTCACGGTCGACCAGCCACAGGCCCGCGCCGCGCGCGACGGGGATCAGCGGCAGGCGCTCGTGATGCTTCATCTGGGTGCAGGGATGCCAGACCGCGCGCAGGCTGCGCGCGACCCAGTCGTCGGTGGCTGGCGTACTCAAGGCGACTCCGGGGGATAAAACGGCTGCGCGGCATCGACGGGATGCCGCGCGGCGAGAAACGAAACGCGGTGAGATTAGCGTGTTCCGCGACCCGTTGCACTACCGGTTACAAACACCGCAAAGCCTTGCTGGGCGGGAGTTCGGCGCAGATCGGGGCGGCTCGGGACGGTACGGTTCAGATATCCCGAAATGACCGCAGATGACGACGTTCGAGTGAGACCCCCCAACTGAAAAAAATCGTGGGGCGGGCGGGGCGTGACGGCGCAGAAATATGGGGAATGATGAAATGGGCGGTTTGTGGCGACACGGGGAGATCGAACGATCCAGCGTCGCGCGTTGCCCGATCAGGCCGGCGGGTGCCCAGTCATCGTCGAGATAGGCAAACCCCGCGAGTCTGTTGACGACGGCAGCCATCAGAAGGCCGAGAGCAGTTCCAGCACGGTCGTTCCTGGCGCAATCGCGTCGCGATACCGAAGCCACTGCCCGAGGGCGACGCCAGAATCGCCTTTCTCGATACGATAGGCCGTATTGCGCGAGAGCCCGGCGCGGGTGGCCGCCTCGTTTTGCTGAATGCGGCGCGAAACGCACAGACGGGCGAGCGCTTCGCCAACGCGGGCGGCTTCTGCGAGAACGGTTGGGCTGGCGGCAGCGGCTTGATTGACCTTCATGTTCGTAAAATCGATCCTTATGTCGATAAGGATCGAAATAACTATCACGGCTACATGAATTCAAGCCGGATGCTCGTAAAAACGAGCGTTCCACGGATTGCGCTTGATTTTACGGGCACGAGCGAGGCGAGAAGTGAGGCGCTGCAATGGCCTCGGCGTGACGGGCGAGGGGAGGGAAATGACGCGCTTGGGTCAGCGCGAAGCCAGCGCCGGCGTACCGGTGTCGCGTGCGGTGCCGTCGTCGTTGTCGGCCGTCTGCGTCGCGTCGTTCCACACGACCCGGTCGTTGACCGCATACAGCCGGCACGAACCAGCGCCCTGCTTCGAGCAGTTGTCGAGCGCGAGCGCCATCGGATCGTCGCCGCCTTCGGCCCACGACCACGCGCCTTCCGACGACACCGCGAACGCGCGGCTCGGATGCTGGTTCAGGAAGCGGCGATAGCCTTCACGGCCGGCTTCGTCGACATACGGCACCGCGTTGACCGAGTCGATCGACGCATAGCCGCTCGCCTTCGGTTCGTGCGGGCTCGCGACCGCGTAGCGCACCGAGGTCGGCAAATTCAGCTGCGCGAGGAACGTGTTGACGGCCGGCCACCACACGGGCACGCCGTCGCGATCGACGATCAGCCGGTGCGCGTCGTCCTTGTAGCGGCCGAAATCGATGAACTGGGCCTGCGTGCCGTGCGAAACGTACGCGTCGTGCATCTGCGCGACGAGCCCGGGCGTCCACACCGAGTCGTTGTCGCCGTACAGCCACAGCGACCGCACGGCCGTATGTGCGCCGTACTGGTCGAACGCGTCGACGAGGTTTTTCTGCCAGCCGTCGCAGAGGTCCTGGCGCAACCCGCCGGAGAAGTTGATGATGCCGCGCACGCCCGGTGCGGCTTCGGTGCCGTACGCGACCGACACGAGGCCGCCGTGCGACGTGCCGGCGACGACGATGCGCGACGCATCGACGTACGGCTGGTGCGACATGTAGCGTACCGTCGCGTCGACGTCGGCCGCCTGCGCGAGGCCGTTCTTGCCGACGTTGCAGCCTTCCTGCTGGTACGTGCCGTCCGAGCCTGCGAAGCCCTGGCGGTTCGGCGCGATCACCGCATAGCCGCGGCGCACGAATTCGCGCGCGAACGCGAGCGGCCGGCTGCGCGGCTGCTGATGGAGATCGCCGGTGTTCTTGCCGTGGTTGAAGACGACGAGCGGGAACGGGCCAGGCCCGTTCGGCTTGAAGAGCGTGGCCTCGAGCGTGACGGCGCCCGATGCGTCGGCCGGAATGCGGAGGATCTGTTCGTTCAGGTCGGCGGCGACCTGCGGCAGGTTCGAATCGGCGTAGTCGAAGCGTTCGGCGTGGGCGAGCGACCCGCTGGCGCCGGCGCCCGTCCCCGTATTGGCGCTCGGCAGCGTACCGGCCTGAGCGGCCGACAGCGCACACGCCGCCATCCATCCCACCAATCCCTTGCTGAACGCCATTCGTAAGCCCTGCCATGCAACATGACCAATTCGAGGTCATCGTAGCCGGACAAAATGGGGTTGTGCAATGCGGGAATTACCCGGCGTCTGACACAGCAACTATTTGTCAACGTTCACTGACTTCGCCGTCGACGTAGCGCCAGAACCCCTGTTCGTCGCGCTCGAAACGGCTCGTCTCGTGGAGCCGGTAAGCGCGTCCGCCGACCTTGTAGCGGGCCACGAACTCGACCTCCGCGTGCCGCTCGTCGAGCGGAGCGTGGCGTTTGACCGCGAGGCCGAGCCAGTGCGGCGCGTCGGGCGCTTTGGGGTCGGTGTCGAGATCGGGCGGGCAGGTGCGCGCGGCCCAGGTCGCGCGCAGGTAGTCGGTCGCACCGAGCACGTACGCGCTGTACCGTGAGCGCATCAACTCGAGCGCGGTCGGCGCGGCCTCGCCGCCGTCGATGAAGCGGCCGCAGCAGGCGGCATAGCGGGGCGCCGGCGCTTTGCCGGCGGGAGCGGGGGACGCGCCGCCGCATGGGCACGCGTCAGGTCGGTTCAAAATCATGCGAAACAGGAATTAACGACGTAGGGTTGTCGGCTGCCTACCGGCTCACCAGCTCAGCTCGATACCGTCGTACTGGAAGAAACGGCCGTTTGCCTGCGACACGTCCGCGCCGGATTCGGCGATCACGCGGCGCATGCCGGTCACGCTGGTTTCCGGGTCGATCGCGGCCTGCGCGCCGCCCATGTCGGTGCGCACCCAGCCGGGATGGAGCGAGATGCACGCGGCGTGGCGCGTCTGCAGCGACGCGATGCGCAGTGCGTCGTTCAGCGCGGCCTTGCTCGCGCGGTACAGCCAGCCGGTCGTGCCGGTCGCCTCGGCGATGCTGCCCATCCGGCTCGACACGACGGCCAGCACGCCGCGCGCGTCCTCGACGAGCGGCAGCACGATCGGCAGCAACTGCATCGGCCCGCGCACGTTCGTATGCATCACCGCGTCGAAATCCTCGGCGGTGACCGTCTCGACCCCCTCGGTGCGCGGCCCGTACACCCCCGACACCAGCACGGCCGCATCGAGCCGCTCGCCGTCGAGCTTCCAGCCGAGCGCCGCGATCTGCTCGGGCTGCGTGATGTCGAGCGCATGGGCCTGCGCGCCGAGCGCGCGCAGTGCGTCGAGCGACGCGTCGTCGCGCGCGGTGGCGATCACGTTCCAGCCGTCGCGCCGGTATTGGCGGACGAATTCGCGGCCGAGGCCGCGCGATGCACCGACGATCAATGCGGTTTTCATGCCCGTCGCTCCTTTGCTTGGCGCCGCCGTGGCGGCAGCGCCGGGGTCAGATCCATTCGATGGGTGGCACGGCTGCACGCCAGCGCAAGCCCGTTATTAGCGTGAACAGGCCCGAGAGCGTCACTTCGCGTCGTCGCACGGCTTCAGCGTGGCGGCGACCGCCTGCGCGACGCCTTCGAGTCGTGCGGCGTCCGCCGCGATCATGTCGTTGTCCGGTGCATGCTCGCCGCCGGCGACGAGTGCGGCCACGCAGCGCTTGTAGGTCTCGTCGAGCGCGTCGAAGCTCGACACGGCCATCCCGAGGTTGCGCATCCGGCCGTCATGCACGCCGTACACGAGCCCGTGCACGGTGAGCGACTGGCCGCGCGCCCAAGCGTCGTTGACGATCGTCGTGCGGCACACGTTGACGACCTGCTCGATCGCGTTCAGCTCGATCAGGCGGCGATAGCGTGCTTCGCCCACGGGCCATGCGTCGAGCAGCGCCGAGTGGCGTTCGCGCACGTCCTGCACGTGATGCAGCCAGTTGTCGGCGAGGCCGACGCGGCGATTGAGCAGGGCGGCGTTCACGCCCGAGCAGCCGTAGTGCCCGACCACCATGATGTGCTTCACGCGCAGGATGTCGACCGCGAACTGGATCACCGACAGGCAGTTCAGGTCGCTGTGCACGACCACGTTCGCGATATTGCGGTGGACGAACACTTCGCCCGGCGGCAGGCCGATGATCTCGTTCGCGGGCACGCGCGAATCCGAGCAGCCGATCCACAGATATTCCGGCGCCTGCTGGTGGGCGAGACGCGCGAAGAACTGCGGGTCGTCCTCGAGCTTGTGCTTGACCCAGGCGTCGTTGTTGTCGAACAGGTGTGAAAGCGGATTGTCTTGGGGGTTCATCGGTGTGGATTCCGTTGACGGAAATCGGGTCGCAATCGGTGCGGTCTAGCGGGCGTCAGGCGGCGCGCTGCGCGTCGCCTGCGCCATCGTTCTGGTCCGTCGCGCCGAAGCGCGCAGGGTAGCGCACGCAAAAGCGCAGCGCGGTGTCGTACGGATAAAAGTCGGGCAATTCGCCCTGGATCAGCTTGTCCTTGCTGGCCTGCCACAGCGCGGGATCGAAAAAGTCCGCGTGATGCTTCATGAAGACCTCGCGCACGCGCGGGTCGCCGAGCAGGAACGGCCCGTAGGTCTCAGGAAAGATGTCGTGCGGGCCGACGGTATACCACGGTTCGCCGGACAGCTCGTCTTCCTCGTTGCGCGGCGGCGGCACGCGGCGCACGTTGCAGTCGGTCAGGTACTCGATCTCGTCGTAGTCGTAGAACACCACGCGGCCGTGGCGCGTGACGCCGAAGTTCTTGTACAGCATGTCGCCGGGGAAGATGTTCGCCTTCATCAGCTCCTTCACCGCGTTGCCGTACTCCTTCACGCCGTGCTCGACGTCGGCATCGGAGCCGTTCTGCAGGTACAGGTTGAGCGGCGTCATCCGGCGCTCGATGTACAGGTGCTCGATCACGAGATTGCCGTCCTCGTATTCGAGCAGCGACGGCACTTCCTTCTCCAGCTCGCGCACGAGTGCGTGGTCGAGCCGCGCGAGCGGCAGCGCGACGCTCGAATACTCGAGCGTGTCGGCCATCCGCCCGAGGCGGTCGTGGCGCTTCACGAGCTGGTACTTCTCCATGATCTGCGCGCGCGTCGTTTCCTTCGGCGGCGGGAACTGATCCTTGATGATCTTGAACACGTACGGGAACGACGGCAGCGTGAACACGAGCATCACGAGGCCCTTGATCCCGGGCGCGATGATGAAGCGGTCGCTCGAATGCGACAGGTGGTGCAGCAGGTCGCGATAGAACAGGTTCTTGCCCTGCTTCTGCAGCCCGACCGACGTGTAGATCTCCGCCTTCGGCTTGCCGGGCATGATCGTGCACAGGAAGTCGACGTACGCGGACGGCACGCCCATGTCGACGAGGAAATACGAGTGCGAGAAGCCGAAGATGATCATCAGCTGGTCGCGGCGCAGCAGCACGGTGTCGAGCGCGAGCACGCCCGGGCGCACGTGGCGGATCGGCACCGCGAACGGCAGCACGCGGTCGGCGTTGATGATGCGGCCGACGATGTACGCGCTCTTGTTGCGGAAGAACAGCGACGACAGCACGTGGATCTGGAAATTCGGCGCTTCGTCGAAATGGCCGAATTCGTCGTGGATCGCCTGCATCACGCATGCGATATCGCGCGGGAGATCGTCGAACGCCGGCTCGAGCTGGAAGTTCGTGACGATCCGCTCGAGCGTCGCAGCGAGCCCGTCGGTGCCCGGATAGTACGCGCGGTAGGTCGGCTTCGCGGCCGGCTCGTCGTTCTCCAGATACTCGGTCGAGATCGCCGGGCGCACGAAGATGAAATCGTTGCTGAAGTACGAGCGGTGCAGGATCTTGCAGCACACCGAATTGAAGAAGGTTTCCGCGCACTCGGGCTGGCGGTGCGACGTGAGCAGGCCGATGTAGTGCAGCTTGATCTGCTGCCACACTTCGTCGTCGATGTTCTCCGCGTCGTATTCGTCTTCCAGCACCTCGACGCATTCCTTCACGCGATCGTCGTACGACGTGATCCGCTCGCGCGCGAGCCGCTGCAGCCCGTGCCAGTCGCCCTGCTCGTACAGCGTCTTCGCCTCGACGGCCGCGTCGCGGAAGATCCGGTAGTGGCGGTCGAAGTTCTCGAGCATCGTCTGCGCGACGTCGAAACCGATCTGCGAGGACAGCAGTTTGGGGAAGTGATTCATCGCGTGCAGGCTCGTTCGGGAGGGGCTGTAAGCACTCGCCATTTTAGCGCCCAAGCGGGCGGTTCAAGGGCTTTGCGGCGACGCGCGGCCGGCCGTCAGGCGGCGGGTTGCCCGCCGTTGGGTACCATTCGGTGCATCTTCGCGTAAAGATACGGGTACGGAACCGATTCTGGCACGAACTTTTTTTGACGGGCGGCAAGCCGCCGGGCACGCGTTCGTCGGGACGGCGATAGAATCGACGCACCGCCCGCCGCGGCCCGCCGCCGGCGCGCAATCGCATCGATAACGACGAGACGCCCCACCGATGAACGCACTGGAACACCAACTCGACTATCCCTTCGCCGACACGCTGCCCGCCGCGGGCGACACGTTCGAGGTCGCGCCCGGCGTGCGCTGGCTGCGCATGCCGCTGCCGTTCTCGCTCGATCACATCAACCTCTGGCTGTTGCGCGACGAGATCGACGGGCAGGCCGGCTGGACGATCGTCGATTGCGGGATCGCGTCGGATGCGATTCGCGCGCACTGGGAACAGATCTTCGACACGCATCTCGACGGTCTGCCCGTGCTGCGCGTGCTCGTCACGCACTGCCATCCCGATCACTTCGGCCTCGCGAACTGGCTGTGCGAGGGCGGCGACAAGGGCCGCTGGAACGTGCGGTTGTGGATGACGCTCGGCGAGTACATGTTCGGCTGCCTGATGGCGGCCGGCAACGGCTCGAACGCGGGCGGCGCGGCCGCCGCCGATCACTTCGCGCGCCACGGGCTGACCGATCCGGCCGCGCTCGACAAGCTGCGCAACCGTCGCCACTACTACTCGGATCTCGTGCCGGCCGTGCCGCCGCGCTACCGGCGCCTGCGCGAAGGCGACGCGGTGACGATCGGCGCGCGCACGTGGCGCGTCGTGACCGGCTTCGGCCATTCGCCTGAACATTGCGCGCTGCACAGCGAAGCGGACGGCGTACTGATCTCCGGCGACATGGTGCTGCCGCGCATCTCGACGAACGTGTCCGTGTTCGACCTCGAGCCGGAGGCGAACCCGCTCGCGCTGTACCTGCAGTCGCTCGGCCGCTACGAGACGATGGCGCCCGATACGCTGGTGCTGCCGTCGCACGGCAAGCCGTTCCGCGGCGTGCGCACGCGCATCACCCAACTGCGCGAACACCACGACGCGCGTCTGGCCGAAGTGCGCGTCGCGTGCGCGGAACAGCCGATGAGCGCCGCCGACATCGTGCCGATCATGTTCCGTCGCCGCGAGCTCGACATCCACCAGATGACGTTCGCGCTCGGCGAGGCGCTCGCGCACCTGAACCTGCTGTGGCTCGCGGGTGAGCTCGTGCGAGAGCAGGGCGACGACGGTGTGCTGCGGTTCCGCACCGCCGGCTGACACCGTTTCGTTCTCCTCAAGCGACGGGTTCGTAGCGCCATCCGTCGCGATGCCACTGCATCGTGTGCGTCGGGTCGAGCGCCGCGAGAAACGCGGGGTCATGCGACGCGACCACGATCGCGCCGGGGAAGCCGGCCAGTGCGGCTTCGATCGCCCGCACCGATTCGAGATCGAGGTGATTGGTCGGCTCGTCGAGCAGCAGCAGTTGTGCGGGCGTGCCGCGCCACAACGCGCACGCGAGCGCGGCCTTCAGCCGTTCGCCGCCGCTCAGTTGCCGCGCCGGCTGCATCGCGCGCACCGCATCGAGCTGCAACAGCGCGAGCCGGCTGCGCAGGTCGCCTTCGGCGAGCGGCGTATCGAGCAGCCCCAGTTGCGCGACGATCGAACGATCGGGATCGAGCAGCGCGAGCCGCTGGTCGAGATACGCGGCGCTCACGTGTGTCGTGCACGCGCCTGAACGCGGCGAAAGCTCGCCCGCGAGCATGCGCAGTAACGTCGATTTGCCGCAGCCGTTCGGGCCGGTCAATGCGATGCGCACCGGGCCGCTGGCCGACCACGTGATCGGGTCGGCATCACCGGCGATGCGCCACGGCAGTTGCGCGCGGTCGAGCGTGAACAGCTGGCGGCGCGCGCTGACCTCGGTGCCCGGCAGCGACACGAGCACGGGCGCATCGGCTTCGACGCGAGCGGCCGCTTCCTGCACGCGTTCGTCGAGCGTCGCCTTGAATTCGTTCTGGTGGCGCCGCACCGTGCCCATGATGCCGCGCGCCGCGCCCTTGCGACTCTGTTTTGCTCCCGATGACAGGTTGGCCGTCTTCGCGTCGCGCAGCGACGCGGCTGCGTGACGCTGGATCGTGTCGTGCTCGTGTTCGAGCCTGCGCCTGACGCGTCCGCGTTCGGCACGCGCGTTGCCGAGCGCGGACTGCGCGGCATCCTGTTCCGCGTCGCGCTGCGCGCGATAGAGCGCGTAGTTGCCGCCGTACGCGCGCACGCCTTGAGGCGTCAGCTCGACGATGCGCTGCACGTCGGCGAGCAGCGCACGGTCGTGGCTCACGATGACGAGGCCGCCGCGCCAGCCGTCGAGCGCCGCGCGCAGCCACGCGCGGCCGGGCGCGTCGAGATGGTTGGTCGGTTCGTCGAGCACGAGCAGGCCCGCGCCGGAGAGCAGTGCGCCGATCAGCGCGACGCGCGCGAGCTGCCCGCCGCTCAGGGCCTGCGCGGGCGTGTCGGCTTGCACGTCGTGCAGGCCGGCCGCGTCGAGCGCGGTGCGCAGCCGTTCCGCGAGATCCCAGCGATCGCCGATCAGGTCGAAGTCGTGCGGTTCCGCGCGACCGTCGGCGAGACGCGCGAGCGCGCCGAGCGGTGCATCGAGCGCGGCGATCTGCGCGACGGTTCGCGGGCCGGCCGATACGCCACCGTAGTCGTGCTGCTGCGCGACGTAGACGACGTGCGTGTGCCGCTCGATCGTCCCCGCGCTTGGCGCGCAGCGGCCCGCGATCAATTGCGCGAGCTGGCTCTTGCCGATGCCGTTGCGGCCGACGATGCCGGTCGGCGTGCGATCGATGGAAAGGTCGAGCGAATCGAACAGCGTGAAGCCGTCGTCGAAGCGGAAGGAAACGTGATGAAGCGCGACGAGCGCGCCGGTGGGCGTGGCTGCAGCCATAAGCACCTCCGAAAATGCGTGAAGACCTTCGCGCGCGGCGTGCGTGGCACGGCGGCGAAAACATTTTGGGAAGGCTTAGTTGTTCACTTTGGCTGGCGTCCGGTATGAGGAATAGGCGCGCAGTGTAGCAAGCGCGGCGCGCGGGCCGCAAGCGACGGTCGGACGCACCGTCGCTTGCGCGCCACGCGCGAGGGTCGCGTTACTGCACGGCGACGGTCGTGAAGTTCTGCCGTCCGAACGGGCTCACGTGATAGCCGCTCACGTTCGTGCGCGTGAGCGCGGCCGCGGTCGGGTAGCCGAGCGGAATCCACAGCGCCTGGTCGTGGATGATCTTCTGCGCGGCTTCGTACAGCTTCGCGCGCTTGGCCTGGTCGGCGGTCGACTTGCCGTCGCCGATCAGCTTGTCGAGCTGCGTGTCGCAGAAGCGCGCGAAGTTGATGCCCGACTTCACCGCATTGCAGCTGAACAGCGGCGACAGGTAGTTGTCCGGATCGCCGTTGTCGCCGGCCCAGCCCATGAACAGCATGTCATGCTGGCCGAGCTTTGCCTGCTTGATCAGCTCGCCCCATTCGATCACCTTGACCTCGGCCTTCACGCCGATCTTCGCGAGGTCGGCCTGCAGCAGCTCCGCACCGACCTTCGGATTCGGGTTCAGCACGCTGCCGGTCGGACGCGTCCAGATCGTCGTCGAGAAGCCGTTCGGGAAGCCGGCCTGCGCGAGCAGCTGCTTCGCCTTTGCCGGATCGTACGCATACGGCGCGATGTCCTTCGCGTAGCTCCACGTGTTCGGCGGATACGGGTTGTTCGCGGCCGTCGCGGTGTTGTCGAACACGACCTTCAGGTAGGTCGCGCGGTCGAATGCGAGGTTCAGCGCTTCGCGCACCTTGTCGTTGTCGAGCGGCTTCTTCTGCGTGTTCAGTGCAACGAACGCGGTCATGAAGGCAGGCGTCTGCACGACCTTCAGCGCGCTTTCGCCCTTCGCGGCCAGTACGTCCTGCGGCTTCGGCGACAGCGCGATCTGGCATTCGCCGGCCTTCACCTTCTGCAGCCGCACCGACGGATCGGGCGTGATCGCATAGATCAGCCGGTCGACCTTCGGCTTCGTGCCCCAGTAGGTCGGGTTCACGTCGTAGCGGATCAGCGCGTCCTTCGTGTAGCTCTTCAGCACGAACGGGCCGGTGCCGACCGGCTTCGCGTTCAGGTCGGCCTGTTTGCCGGCCTTCAGCAGCTGGTCCGCGTATTCGGCCGAGTAGATCGACGCGAAGCCCATCGTCAGGATCGGCACGAACGTCGCGTTCGGCTCGTTCAGCACGAACTTCACGGTGCTGTCGTCGACCTTCGTGACCGACTTCACGAGCTTCACGAGGCCCATCGACTGCGCGTGCGGGAAGCCGCTCGCGCCGGCCACCTTGTGCCACGGATTCGCGTCGTCGAGCATCCGCGAGAACGTGAACACGACGTCGTCCGCGTCGAGCGCGCGGGTCGGCTTGAAATACTCGGTGGTCTGGAACGCGACGTTCGGGCGCAGGTGGAACGTGTACGTGAGGCCGTCGGCGCTCGCGTCCCATTTGTCGGCGAGCGCGGGCACGACCTTCTTCGCGGCTTCGTCGTACGACACGAGCGTGTTGAAGATCACGTCGGCCGACGCGTTGGTCGTGACGAGCGAGTTGTACTGCACGACGTCGAAGCCGTCCGGGCTCGATTCCGTGCAGACGGTGAGCGGCTTGGCGGCGGCGAGGCCGGGGGCGGCGAGGGCGGCGGCGAGCGTGGCCGCGGCGAACAGCTTGACCTGCATAGGATCTCCCACGTGGCTTGTGTTTTTTGCTGGGTGACGGGATGCGGGCGCGGCCCGGAAGCAGGCAGGGCCGGCGCGGCTGGCGAATAGCATACCGTCAAAGCGCGCGGCGCGTGAAAAAAGGCGCCTGAACGCGGCGAATTGGCCGAAAAACGGCTGCGTTCGCGACGGAACGGGTGTTGGGGCGGCGAGTGGGGCGAAGGAAGCGGCGGGCGGCGGAACGCTGGCGCCGGGGATGCAGGGCAGCGACGCGTTGGGGGCGGCGCGGGAGCGGTGCAGGCGTGTGGTGAATCGAAGCGTCGAAGCCGCCTGGCGTCGGTGTGGTGATGCGGTGATGCGGTGAGACGGTGGGACAGAGAGACGGAGAGACGGACAGACGGCCCGCGCAGCTTCACGCGGGCCGAGCGCTCACCGGAGCGTCAGTGCGCGCCCGCCTTCGGCTTGCGCGGCGCCTTCTCGAACAGGCGGTCGTACAGCCAGCGCGGCAACACATGCAGCACCTTCGCGACGACGCCCATCTGCCACGGAATCACGCGGAACGCGTGCTGCCGCGCGATCGCCTGGGCCGCACGCGCGGCGAAGCGGTCGGCGTCCATCAGGAACGGCATCCGGTACGGGTTGTGCGCGGTCATCGGCGTGCGGATGTAGCCGGGCGCGATCGTCACGACGCCGACGCCGGCCGGCCGCAGCTCGACGCGCAGCGCTTCGAGATACTTGATCGCGGCCGATTTCGACGCGCTGTACGCGCCGGAACCGGGCAGCCCGCGCACGCCGGCAACGCTCGCGACACCGACCAGCGTGCCGTGGCGCGTGGCCGTCATCGGGCCGACGAACGGCTCGAACGTCGCGACCATCCCGTAGTAATTGATGTCCATCACGTCGCGGAACGCCGCGAGATCGCCCTGGCCCGTGACGGCGCCCTGGCTGATGCCGGCGTTCGCGATCACGACGTCGGGGCAGCCGTGCGTCGCGATGAACGACGCGGCGGCCGTCGCGAGCGCATCGGCGTCGCGCACGTCGGCGGAATAGACGGAGATGGACAGCTTCGGGAAGCGCCGCGCGAACGCATCGAGGGCATCGGTGCGGCGCGCGACGAGTGCGAGCGTGGCGCCCTGGCGGGCGTATTCCTCGGCCATCGCGAGGCCGAGGCCGCTCGATGCGCCGGTGATGAAGACCTTCAGCGGAGTAGTCATGCCGGCGCGCGGGCGGGGATCAGAGCTTCTTGTCCTGAACCTGCTTCACGAGGAAGTCGAGCACCTGGGCGGTACCCGGGATGCTGTTCGTGTAAGCGGGGCCCGTCTTGTATTTGCCCTGGACGACGACCGTCGGCACGCCGTCGATCGCGTAGTCCTTCAGCAGCTTGGCCGACTGGTTCACTTCGCCCTGCACGCTGAACGAGTTGTACGCGTCCGTGAACTGCTTCTTGTCGACGCCCTGCGTGGCCAGGAAGTCGGCCTGCGCCTGCGGCGTCAGCAGGTAGTTCTTCTGCTTGTGGATCGCGTTGAAGATCGCCGGCGTGACCTTCTCGGAGATGCCGAGCGCGGACACCGCATAGAACAGCTTCGAGTGCGGGACGAAATCGTCACGGAATGCGACCGGGACGCGCTTGAAGTCGATGTTGTTGCCTTGTTTCTTCACCCAGGCCTCGATCGTCGGCTCGAATTCGTAGCAGTGCGGGCAGCCGTACCAGAAGAATTCGATCACCTCGACCTTGCCGGCCGGCGCGGACACCGGCTGCGGCGACTTCATCACCTCGAAGTCCTTGCCGGCGACCGGTGCGGCGGGAGAAGCCTGCGCGAGGCCGGCGGCCAGACCCAGGGACAGAAGGAGCGTGCTAAGCAGTTTTTTCATGTTGTGAACGTCGAATCAGTTGCTCGGGTTACGAAACGTAACGGGTTCTGAGTGGGCTCGGCCGGTTGCTTACTGCTTCGTGAAACGAATCACCGCCGTGTCGACACCTGCATCGGACAGGCGCTGGCGAGCCGAGTTCATATCCTCGAATTTCGAGAACGGGCCGACACGCACGCGGAAATACGTCACGCCGCTGACGTCGCGCTTCGACACCTTGGACTCGAAGCCTTGAAAGCCGAGGCGCGCGCGCTGCTGCTCGGCGTCGCCTTCCGTCTTGTACGCGCCTACCTGCAGGAAGTAGCCGGTATTCGCGTCGTTCGCGGTCGGCGGCTTTGCCGTCGCGGCGGCCGCGGCCGACGAGGTCGGCTTCGGCGTGTTCGCGGCCAGTTGCTGTTGCTGCTGCTTTTGCGCGGCGGCTTGCTGCGCCTGCTTCTGCGCGGCGAAGCGGGCGAGGTCGTCCTCGCCGCCTTGCGGCTGTTGCTGCTGCGCCTGCTGCGTCTTCTTCGGCGGCGGCGTGGTGTCGGCCGGCTTCGGCGCGACGGCGACGCCGTTACTCGACGACGTGTTGTTCGACGCGGTCGTGTTGTTCGAGCCGCTCGACCCGTTGGCCTGCGGCGGCACTTCGACGATCTGCGGTTCGGGCAGCAGGCCGCCCTGGGTCTGGTTCGCGGCCTGGCCGGGCGCGGTGTTCGGCGGCGCGGGCTGCGCGGCCTGCGGCACCGGCTGGCCCGGCGTCTTGCCCTGCAGCGCGCGGTTCGGATCGAACTGCTGCGGCTGGCTCGCGCCGTTGTCGGCCGGCGGCGGCGCGACCTTCGATACGAACGGCGACGGGGAACGCGTGATGTAGAGCGCCACCACCACGGCGATCGCGAGGCCGACGATCAGGCCCAGCACGATTCCAAGAAATGTCCCTCCGGCTTGTTTCGATTGCTTCGAAGTTCGGCGTGGTTGTGCCATTGCTTGAGTCACCTGCAAAAAGAATCGTGAAAAGGCTGCGACGGGCACCCGGCGGCGGGCATCCGGCGGCGGGCGCTCCTGCCGCAGCCATTCGCTGCCCGGCTCGGGCCGCTTGCTGCGTTACATCTTGGCGGGCGCGGACACGCCGAGCACCGCCAGACCGTTCTCGAGCACCTGCCGGGTCGCGGCGAGGAGTGCGGCGCGCGCATTGCGTGGCGCTTCGTCGTCGACCAGCACGCGCTCCGCATTGTAGAACGAGTGGAATTCGCCAGCGAGGTCGCGCAGGTAGAACGCAACCGCGTGGGGTGCCAGTTCGTTGGCCGCGTGCGTGAGCATGTCCGGGTACTCGGCCAGCTTCTGCATCAGCGATGCCGCTTGTGCGCTCGTCAGCTGCGACAGGTCGGCGCCCGGCAGCTGTGCGACGTCGACGTTGTAGCGCGCTTTCAGCTCGTTGAGCACCGAGCAGATCCGCGCGTGCGCGTACTGGACGTAATAGACCGGGTTTTCGTCGTTCTGTTTCAGCGCGAGGTCGATGTCGAACACGAACTCGGTATCGGCCTTGCGCGAGATCAGGAAGAACCGCACCGCGTCACGGCCGCGCGTGATCGTCGCTTCGTCGATCAGGTCGGGCGCCGCTTCCTGGCCCGCCGCCGCGCCGCCCGACCATTCGATCAGGTCGCGCACCGTCACGTAGCTGCCCGCGCGCTTCGAGATCTTCACTTCCTGGCCGTCGCGCATCACGGTGACCATCTTGTGCAGCACGTAGTCGGGGTAGCCTTTCGGGATCCCGATGTGCAGGCCCTGCAGGCCCGCGCGCACGCGCGCGATCGTGCCGTGGTGGTCCGAACCCTGGATGTTGATCACCTTCGTGAAGCCGCGCTCCCACTTCGTCACGTGGTATGCGACGTCCGGCACGAAGTACGTGTACGTGCCGTCCGACTTGCGCATCACGCGATCCTTGTCGTCGCCTTCGTCGGTCGTGCGCAGCCACAGCGCGCCGTCCTGCTCGTAGGTCATGCCGGCCTGGATCAGCGCGTCGACCGTCTTCTCGACACGGCCTTCGCTGTACAGCGACGACTCGAGGTAGTACTGGTCGAACTTCACGCCGAATGCCTGCAGATCCATGTCCTGCTCGCGACGCAGGTACGTGACCGCGAACTTGCGGATCGCGTCGAGATCCTCGACGTCGCCCGTGCCCTTGACCGGCTCGCCGTCCGACGCGGCGACCGTTTCGCCGTTCAGGAAGTCGCGTGCGATGTCGGCGATGTATTCGCCGTTGTACGCGGCTTCCGGCCAGCCCGCGTCGCCCGGCTTCAGGCCGCGTGCGCGGGCCTGCGTCGAGATCGCGAGGTTGCCGATCTGCACGCCTGCGTCGTTGTAGTAGAACTCGCGGTGCACCGCGTAGCCCTGGCTCGCGATCACGTTCGCGAGCACGTCGCCGAGCGCGGCCTGGCGGCCGTGGCCGACGTGCAGCGGGCCGGTCGGGTTCGCCGACACGAATTCGAGCAGCACCTGCTTGCCTTTCTCGCGATCCGACGTGCCGAACGCGCGGCCCTGGTCGAACACGGCGGCGATCACCGCCTGCTTCGCGGCGGCCGACAGGCGCAGGTTGATGAAGCCGGGGCCGGCGATCTCGGCGGCTTCGACGAGGCCTCGCGCGCCCGGCTGGGCGGTGAGGGCGGCGACGATCTGCTCGGCGAGCTGGCGCGGGTTCGTGCCGAGCGGCTTCGCGAGCTGCATCGCGACGTTGCACGCGACGTCGCCGTGCGCGGCGACCTTCGGGCGCTCCAGCGTGATGACGGGGGCGACGGACGCCGCGTCGGCGCCTTTCAGCGCGTGTGCGACCTGCTTGACGCTATCCGCGAGCAGGGCTTCGAGGGTCTGTTTGTGTGCTGGCAGCATGCTGGTAGAAGGCTTCGTTGGTGGCGGCCGGAAACGCCGGCCCGCCGGCGCGCTTTTTAAGCGCGCGTTTCAGGGATCGCAGAATTTTAACAGGTGCTAATATGCCGCTCAGGCGGCCCGCGTCCGCGAGGCCGGACGCCGGTCTGCCGGCGTTCCCCAACCGCGCCGCGCAGGCACAACAAGATGAAAAGGGAATTGTCATGATTACGTTCAAGAGCAAGGCGGCACAGGATCTCGACGTGCTGAAGGATTTCGCCGTGTATGTGCTGGGTCTCGTCGGCAAGCAGCTGGGCGAGCGCGGGGTGATTACGCACGATGAGCTGGACCACGCGATCGCCAAGCTGGAAGGCGCGGTTGCGCAGGCGAAGCAGGAACGCGCCGAGCACGCCGGCCATTTCCACGAGGACGAAGCCGATCACGCGCACCACGAAGTGCCGGCGAGCCTGGCGCAGCGCGTTGCGCCCTTCCTCACGATGCTGCGTGAAGCGAAAGCCGGCGAAGCCGACGTGCACTGGGGCTTCTGAGCCTGCTTGCCCGGCCGCTCCGAAAGGATCGAAATGTCAAGTCCTGGAATAGGTTGACAGTATCCAGGCACTAGAACGCCCGATGCACCGCATCGGGCGTTTTGTATTTCAGAGCCGTATGCGGTCGCTCATGGTTGTAGATGTGCACCGACTGTTCGACC